>DMYC01000206.1 GCA_003482695.1 Clostridiales bacterium UBA8960 | reverse complement strand
TCTCACGAGATGAACCGCAGCCTCTTCATGTGTCATGCCAAGTACCATAGGTGTGTTGCCGCGATCGGTGAATCTTAAAAGTTCACTGCCGATACTTTGGTATCTGCCGGATTCTTCCCATAAGCTTCCTGGAAGAACAACTGGGAACAATACTTCTTGACCTTCGATGGCGTCCATTTCCTCGCGGATGATATTTTCGATTTTACGTGTGATTCTTTTTAGTGAAGGATAGAGTGAAAAAATGCCATTAGCCACATTTTTCATATAGCCACCTTTGATCATGAGCGCATGGCTATCCACGACGCAATCGGATGGTCTTTCTTTAAAACGGTCTCCTACGAGATTGACGAGCTTCATAATGTGTGCCTCCTGTTTGAATTAGATAAATAAAAAAGCCCTAAGCATGTTTGCTTAGGGCGAATAGACTCCGCGGTACCACCTAAATTCAGAATAAATCTGCACTCTCGATACAAAACTTGCGTTTGATATCTGTTCCCTGTAACGGGGGAATTCCGGTAGAACTTTCCGGCCAGCCCATGGGACTAACTTTGGGTCCACAGCTCATAGTTAGGTTCAATGCCTCATCTGTAAAGGTTTTCACCAACCACCTTTTCTCTAAACCATAGATGCATCTACTGGACTAATCATCACTATTTTCACCTTGGATTCTAGCACATAGACGGGCATAAAGTCAAATGTTTTTTAGATTGTGCTTTACTGAGTTTCTTGGATGCGATAGATGCCGCCGCTATAATCGACGATAAGCACTTCGCCACCAGTTGCGATACCAAATGATGAAATTTTAAGTGGTGACTTGAACAACTCAACGTTTTGAACGCTTTGGTCTTCATTGATCCAAAGCCCCCAAACGATGCCTGAAATAAAATCGCCATAGAGGTATGTGCCATATAGGCTAGGTGTTTTTTCACCATAATAGACATAACCGCCGGTGATGGATTTTCCAAGGGGATGCTCATATTCCCAAATCGGTGGAATTAAAGTGGACTTGTCGATGTTGCTGGACTTATAGTTTTGAGAACCTTCCATGATGTTCCAACCGTAGTTGCCACCGCTCACGATAATATCGATTTCTTCGACTTTTCCTTGACCAACATCGGCTGCGATCAGCAACCTGCGTTCGTGATCAAAACTGAAACGCCATGGATTTCTTAAGCCATAAGCATAGATTTCTTCCATAAAGCCTTCAGTGTTGTTCGCAAACGGGTTGTCTTTTGGAATGGCATAGGCTTTATTTCCAGCCTGCTGATCTACATCAATTCTGAGTATCTTCCCAAGTAACGATTTTTTGTTTTGGCTATAGTTGTTTGGATCACCACTTGAGCCGCCATCACCACTTGCGATGTACAAATAGCCATCAAGGCCAAACTCGATATGACCGCCATTGTGGTTTGCATATGGCTGTGGAAAGCGAAGTAGGATTTCGCCTTCTTGACCACTGGAGTGTTTCGCGATTACACTGCCTTGTCTATCGGTGTAATAAACGAAATAGATTCCGTTTTCATCAAAATTAGGGTGAAAGGCAAATCCCAATAGGCCTTTCTCATTGGCGCTTTTATCGATGCGATCGCTAAAGTCTGCAAAAACCTCAAACTCGGATACGAGATCATCATCTTGGAACCGCTTGATTTTACCTGTTTTCTCAACGACATAGATAAGCCCGTCGTGGTGTGTTAGAAAAAGAGGCTGTTCAAATGTCAGGTTTGGATAGGCCCTCTCATAATTTACTTTTTTAGGCTCAAATGGGACGTTGTATATGGAAAATTCAGTGGTTTCTTCGACTGTGGTCTCAACTGTTGGCGCTTCTGTTGTGCGCTCAATCGTGATCATTTCAGTTGTTATGGGTGCATCGGTTATTTGAGACTCAGCATATGGGGTGCATGATGCGAGTATGATGGCTGAACCTAAAAAAAACGATCGTAAAATCAGATTTTGTCTTTTCATGATTGTACCTCCTGAAAAGATTTATACCCAATTTATAGGGGATTAAAATACAGATGATAATTGCTCTCAAAAAAGAGAAAAAGACGAATCGTCGTCTCATTCTCTGGGGGTTAATTTTCTATTGATTTAATATGATCTGCTAGAGCGATAGCTGCTTTTTTAAAGCAATCCATTGGAGGGTAGGTTATGCCAGCCCCGATCATACCAATTCCAGCATCTTTGTGTGCAATTGCAGTATTGATGACAGGTAATACACCTGTTTCAAGAACTTTTCGAATGTCAATTCCTGTCGGAACACCTTTAAAATTCAAGATAGGGACTGTGACATTGGGATTTTCAGTAGCCGTTATTTCATACATTTTCTTCGTATAATTAATCGCATCACTAACAGTTCCGCCGACGAGTGAAACAATTGCAAGTGCAGTTGACATGGCAAATCCGCCAATACCATAGGTTTCCGTGACTGCACTATCACCGATATCTCTACCTGAATCTTCAGCTTTAAATCCAGCAAATAGTGGGCCAACAACATAACCCGCTTGTCCAGTGAACCAAGTATTGCCTCCCATACCACTGAGTCTGATTCCAAAATCGACGCCGTTTCTTGCCATAGTGGTGAGTATTGTGCTATATGGTACACCGTGAGCAGCATCTAATGCATTCTTGCAAAGGACCATCCAAGTTGGACCAGAAAAATAATCTGAAGACTTAATGAAGTTGAACACGTCAATTTTGTCCTTATTTGAAAAGGTCGTTTGGACGATATAAGGTGTTAATGCTTGGATAAGAAGTGTTGTACCTGCAACATTTCGATTATGACATTCGTCGCCCATGTGGAGTGCTTGAGAAAGCATCAATTTCAGGTCGATTTCTCCTGCGATTTCCATGGCTTCTTTCAACATTGGACCGAGCACGTCGCGCATCCAGTTTAGTCGATCGATAACACTTTGGTCATTAGCGCCCATTCTTAATATTTTGGCGAGTTGCTCACTTAAGTTAGTATAAGATATATTTCCGTAAGTCTTGTTTTTCACGACGTGTACATACATAGAGGCTGATGTAACGCCTGCCATTTAGCCTACTGTACTATGTTCATGGCAAGGTGAGAACTCAATTTCCCCCGAAGCTGCAAGTGTATCTGCTTTATGAATGTCTTCTGCTAAACCTTCAAAAACTAATGCACCGGTTACAGCACCCTTCATCGCGCCACACATATCTTTATACTCAATAGGAGGGCCAGCATGTATAATCATATTCTTCTTCATACCCGGAATTACATCAATAGCCTTTTCATAACCTATTAGGACAGGTGAAGAAGTGATAATCCTATTGACAACTTCTTTGTTTGCGGCTTCTATTTTTTCATATATTCCTGGAGAGTTTAGGTAATCTAAGGCTTTCAACACTTCAATATCGCCATCGGCAGGGGGGAGAAAATTGACTTGAGTCGTTTTTACACCTTGGCTGATTAAATCGTCTTTAAACATTTCGAGTCCAATGTTAATGATTTCAACATCCTGGGTTAATAAGCCTTTAACACTTTTCATCATGAAACCTCCTTGCTCACAAATCCTCTTGAGAGGAGACCTGTATTTTCCGCACTGCTTGAGATGGTAACACCTTCAGCAGATAATCTTGCTACCTGATCCGCAAATTCTTGTGGATCGCGTTCTGTTCCCAAGACAAATGCTAAGATTTCAAGATGTCTATTTTCTGTTTTTGCAAGTTCTTTTGCCTGCTTAATGACTGGCAACATCACGCCAACTGGATCAGGATGAGAACCATATCCCAAAACGATATCTACAACAATGACGCCAACTTCAGGATCAGCGGCTTCTTTTAAAAATCGTTCGTTTCTTAGTGAAGGATCAATCATCGGATGCGGTTTGCCTTTAGTAAAAGCATCGTCGCCAAAGTCGATCAATGTATGCTCACGACTGATGGCCACATCGTCAAGTCTATATTTAGGATCCTTTGAAATATTAGTGTAGACGTTATCGTACACTTCTTTGATGAGATGTGCCACTTCATCGCAAATCGTTCCACCACAAAATAAGCCTCTTATATATTTTTGTGTCGGATTGAGTTTTTCTTTGACATCTTCGATTAAAGGAAGATTAAGAGACCGTTTATTGATCGTTGCTTCTGGGATACCTGACAGAATAACGGCTTTCAGCGCTGCTTGCTTAGTTGTTTTAGCGTAAATTGCACCACTGGATTCAATTTCTGCTTGATCGCCTCCGATGAAGCAGATGATGATAGGTTTAGCACTTTTAGAGACGGTTTCGTAGATTTTTTTTGCGACGGCTTCAGCAGGCGGCTTAGAGATTAGAATGATTACATCTGTGTTTTCATCATCCATCAAAGCCTGAAGTCCATCGAGCATCATGATGCCTCCGACTTCTTTTGAAAGGTCTCTACCACCAGTGCCGATAAGATGTGATATGCCTCCTCCGAAATCGTGAACACGGACACTGACCTCTTGTGCACCTGTACCTGATGCTGCTACGATGCCAATTCTACCTTTGCGCACTTCATTTGAAAAACAAAGCCCTTTACCACCAATAATGCTTGTGCCACAGTCCGGACCCATGACGAGCAATTTTTTTTCATGTGCTTCAGTTTTAAGTGAAATCTCATCTTCAAGTGAGACATTATCGCTAAAAATCATAACATGTAAACCACTATTTAATGCTTTTCTGGCGACACGTGTTGCATATACACCAGGGACAGACACGACTGCGACACCTGCATTAGGATTGCTTTTTAAAGCGGCATCAATACTGGAGTAAGCCTGTTCATTTGAGGATTCTTGCGCCTCCTTTCTAACCATGACCGCCATTATTTGATCTTCTAATGCATCGAGATCGTAGCCATCTTCGTTTTGGTAGATGATCATCATATCGCCTGGCTTAGCCTCCTCAACTTCTTGAGAGTAAAGCCCAACACTTTTTAATACTTCCTTATTCATGGTTGTGCCCATAGAAATATTGACTTGTTTAATGCCTTCGATATTGTTTGCTTTAGTCGACAAAGTCATTAGTGAAACAGAATCGAAATAGGTGTTTTTCTTAATTATTGTTTTGATGGCCATTTTCAATCTCCCTTCGGACAAATTCTCTTTCTTGCAAATAAATAGGCGTTGACTTAAGTGAGATTGCCATATCTATTAGTATGATTGCTTCTTGATATCGTCCAAGCAATGATAAAGATTTTGCTTTGTGAAATACGTAAAGTGGATTGCCCGGATCAGCCTTAATCGCTAGATCCATTGCTAAAATCGCATCCTCATGACGACCTAGAGATCTCAAACTGTTTGCCTTATGAAAGTAGTAATCATATCGATTTGCATCTCGTTTTAACAGCTCATCCATTTCTAAAACGGCTTCTTCGTGTCTACCAATCTCTCTTAGGTAGTTTGATTTATGATATCGGTAAAAAAAATCATTTGGATCCATAGAAATAGCTAGGTCGTACTCATCTAATGCCTCGTTGGCTCTTTTAAGTGTTCTAAGTGTGTTTGCGGTATAAAATAAGAACTCAGGCGATCCATTTGGTAAACTTGCAGCGGCTTTATAAGTTTTTAGCGCTTCTTCAGGGTTGTCTAAGAGGCTGTATAAGTGCCCTTTTAAGTACTCTAATTCCAAATCGGCATGCTTTTCTTTAGCAATTTCGATTAATTCAAGTGCTTCAACATATTGATTGGATTTGATGAACTGCCTCACCGTATAAATCGGGCTATTGGTGTCAATTGTCTCCATTTTGTTCAATAATTTTATGACGTTGGCTTGTTTGTGAGTTTTCGCCCAATCAAGTGCTGATTTTCCATCGTTGTCACGCAAAAGTGCATCTGCACCAGCATCCATTAAGCATCTAATGATGTCACTGTACAGAAAACCACCGTTGCCTAGAATCACGGCTTCCTGTAATGCGGACCAACCAAGGTCGTTCACATGGTTGATGGGAACACCGGCTTCAATTGCGACTTCCACACTTCTTAAGTAACCTTTTTCACTGCTAGGCAAAAGGACAGTGCCACCAAAACGGTTTGTCATATTTATATCTGCACCGTGAAGTAGTGCAACTTGCATTATTTTATGAAATCCATTTGCGCCTGCACATAGCCATGGTGTTAGCATCGTATTGTCTCTAATATTTAAATCGCCACCTGACTCCATAAGAAGTGTGGCCAGTTCGAGATTGTTCTTTTGAACAGCTGCCATAAGAGGCGTTCTTCCGTCTTCACTTTGAAAATTCACATCGACCCCTCGAGTAAGCAGTGATTTGACAGCTTCAACATTCTCACTATCGCATAAGTGGATTAATTCTTGACTCATTATTATGCTCCTTTCGACCTTATACTAAGCTGTTTGATCTGGCATCGTTTGAATTTGCCCTTGTGTCTTATCATCTCCATCCATAAAATGTTTATAGATGAAAAGTACAGCTATTAACAGGTAACCTATGGCGATTGTTGGCTGTAGACCAAAGCCGACAGATGGTGAATGAATGACACCAGTATAGGTTAAAAGTGCAGCGCATAGCGCAGTTATAATAGCAAATTTTGACTGGCTTCTTATAGCGAATACGACGAGGCATCCCCATAATATGCTGCTAATTGGAGCGCCACTACCTAACGCAACTAAACCACGATGGTAGACGCCTGCTTTTGTGAAAGCTTCAAGACCAACTGCGGCAGCGTTTGTTCCGGCTGCAGAGAGTGTGTTGTTTAGAAGCGTAAGTGCCCAATTAGCTATCCAAGGGAACAAGCAAACAAAGAGGGCAGGGATTTCATTTTGAGGGGATTCAGTAGCAGCTTGCTTCGCAACGACGATCCCGACATAAAAGAGTATTGGGAATACTGCACTAAGTGGAATGATGCCTAAGAATAATCCGCCGAGTCCGAATAATGAAATAAGGAAAACGGAGAATCCAGTAACCAGTGTGTACCCAATGCCTGCTCCGATTGACTTCCAACCTGGGTGACCGATATAGACTGTCGTAGGGAATGGATTTCCAAAGAAACTCCCAATAATAGATGAAATGCCGTTTGCAAGCATAATGTTTCTAACATTATAATCGTCACCTGCTGCAGATGCAGATTCAATGTTTTCAAGTGTGAAAATAAAGTTTGTAACACCTAATGGAATCGCTGAAATCAAGAAGACGAGAGCAGGTGGGATGCCAGTGAATAAGTCTGCAATCTGTAGTAAAGGCACGGAAACACCTATTGTTTTCAGGCCGTCTGTAATGCCAGCAGGATTCATTTGACCAAAAACCCATGCTAAGATTGTACCAACCGCTAGTATTAAGAAACCGGTTGGTATTTTAGGAAAAACAGGTTTTTTTCCAAACCAGTTGATAAAAATGACTGCAATGACAACAAAAGAGACGTATGGTGCTTCAAATGATTGTAGAATTGGATTCATAGCAAGAAGTAGAAGGCCTAAACCCGCAAGAGCAGACAATAATACAGTTCTTGGAATAATTCTTCTTAACCAGTCGCCGATAAAGGCACCTGATAACTCAACTAAAGCTTCAAGGAAACACCACCCGAGTGCAACTTTAAGTGCATAGTACGGGTCGCCAGTTGATCGAGAGATTGGCATAATGACTAGAAAAACGACAATGAATATCGATGGAGCGCTTGGTCCTGATGGAAGTGCAGTGACATCTGTTCGTCCTGTTCTCTTCATCAGATTTCGCCCTGCATACCAGTAGAAAAAGCCTGCGATAAATATGGCAAGACCAAAACCTGGTGCAACGCGAGTGTATACAAATTCAGCAGGTAACCCAACTGCGAAAATTAGTAAACCAGCCATAGTAAAAAAGTTTGTAAGATTATTGGCAAGGAGCCCAAAATATGCGCCCCAATCGCCTTTTTTCCATCCTAAAAAATTGCTCATAGTATGCCTCCATAATTGTTTGATTGGCAGTTAACTTGGCGGGGTCACTTTTCTGGGCCCTTGAATCGTGAGAAGTATGAATCCCGCTCTTTAAGTCTATAATATCATTTTAGACGGAATGCACAT
>DMYC01000226.1 GCA_003482695.1 Clostridiales bacterium UBA8960 | reverse complement strand
ATTGGGTATGCCCTCTTTGTGGTGTACCAAAAAGCGATTTTGAGCGCGTTGAGTAATTAAGAATAGGTAAAAGTAAAACAAAAGGCGGAAACGCACTTTTCAATGCCTTATGGATTCATGTTGGTGAATCGATGACATTGATTGTGCGTTTCCGCCATTTTTTGTGATTCGTTTTATGTGGAAGCTATTGATTGCTTACGCGTGGTTTATAAAGGAAGCCCACGGTCGCAGCAACGAGTAAAATGACGCCTGATACGACAAATGCGATGTGGTATGAACCTGTGAGATCTGCAATACGTCCGCCTAATATGGGGCCAAAGATGCCGCCGATGCCCCACGCTGAAAATAAAATGCCATAGTTAAGACCTAAGTTCTTTGTGCCGTAATTGTCTGCACAGGCTGATGGGAATACTGAAGCCATCGCGCCATATGAAAAATAGATCATACAGGCTGCAGCGAAGATGGGCAGTAGCGTCGTATAACTGTTAAATGTGAATAGGGCGAACGCCTGAAGCACATATAGAATCGCCATTGCTTTACCGCGTCCGATTTTTTCTGAGACGACGCCTGCGAGGGGTCTGCCTAAGGCATTGGCAACAGCAGCAAATGCTACGAGTTGAAAGCCGATGCCATCACCTAGTAGGTTTGTTACGAGGGTCTTTAAATTGCCGATCGTCATAAGGCCGCCTGTTGCACCCGCAAAGAACATGAACCAGAGCATATAAAATTCTTTTGTTTTAAACATATCCTTGTAGGACAACTGTAGTGCCGCATAGTCAGCTTCTGCTTTAGAGCCAGGTGCCGCAGTGCCTTCTGGCATTTCGTCCGCTTTTGGGTTGCGAATCAACTGGGCGAGTGGCAAGGTGATGATCAAAAATAAAAAGCCCAATATTCTAAACGAAGTAAATACATCCCAGTGACTGAGCAGATATTTTGTTAATGGCACGATGTAAAGTGGCGCCAATCCAAAACCACCAACGACGATTCCTGAAATAAGCCCTTTTCGTTTTGGTGGAAACCATTTTACAGCTGGTGGTGTTGTAGAGGCATAGCCAAGCCCTATACCGGATCCTGCTAGTACGCCGAAGGCTATTGAAAGCCCTAATAAGCTGTCCATTGAACCAGCTAAAATGCAGCCAGCTCCTATTAATAAGCCGCCTAATGTTGCAACCCATCTTGGACCAATTCGATCTTGTAATCGTCCAGCGGGAACCATCATCACCGCGAACATGATGATCGCAATGGTGTATGGAATCGACGAGTCGGTTTTTGTCCAACCGAGTGATTCCTGTAATTTACCGGCAAAAATGCTCCATGCATAAAGGACACCAAAAGCTAAGTTCATGCCTGTGCCTGCCGCGACTATAATCCAACCTCTTCTATTCTGTTTCAGATATGCCTCCTATGTGTATGCCGTTAACATTTTATCACTTTGTGTTGAAGTGTCAAGTTTTTGAGCTTATTTCTGTGGTGGAGACGGGCGGGTAAAACTATGCAAAATGCATAAGTTTTACGCTTTTAGACATGTTAGGATAGGTTTAGAAGCAGCACGATTATAGACAGGATGGGGAGGGCTAATCGATGAAGCGTCAAGCTAGGAACACTTTTGGTGGTCGAAGATATTGTGGTAAGTAAAGTTATGGAGTTGTAGGGCATACGTGATCAGGCGTGTGCTCTTTTTTTGTTTTGTGGTTGATCAGGAATGATCAGGGGGTCGGACCCCCTGATCATTCTTGATCATTTTCCATATCATTTTGCTTTGTTACCAAGTCACAATCATAGCGATTGACACATTTTATAATCGGCTATAGAATGAAATAGAAAGCTAACCCCTACGCGTAGGGGGTAAAAACATAAAATATTAATAGAGGTGAGTTAAATGGAGAAAATTGTTATTATTGGTGGCGTCGCGGCTGGTGCGACGGCTGCTGCGAAGGTGAGAAGATTGTCGGCAGATGCGGAAATTACGATACTTGAGGCGGGTGCGGATATCTCTTTTGCGAATTGTCGCCTTCCTTATTTTATCGGCGGAGATATAAAAAGCAGATCTAAGTTGATTTTACAAAGTCCTGAAAGTTTCAACGAGCAGTATCAGACGGCTGTTCATATTCATACAACTGCCACTGAAATAGATCGAACAAATAAAGTCGTTCACGCGATGGATTCGAGAACGGGCGAGAAAAAAATGTTTGCTTACACAAAGTTGATTTTAGCGCAGGGGGGTAAGCCTATTGCACCACCGCTACCTGGTGCGGATCAAGATCACGTGTTTCAGTTATGGACACTGGATGATATGGATAGAATCCATGCGTTTATCAACGATCAAAAGCCGAAGACGGCTGTGGTGGTCGGGGGCGGTTTTATTGGCCTTGAAATGACTGAGGCGCTTGCTAAAAGAGGCATGAAAGTTTCTGTTGTGGAGATGATGCCACATGTGATGGGCATTATGGAAGCAGAGATTGCAGGGTTTATCCAGCAAGAACTTTTGGCATATGGTGTGGATTTATATACGAACAAAGCCCTTTCTGAGGTGAAATCAAACAGCGTTCTTTTAAAGGATGGCACAGTGGTCGAAGCGGATATGGTCCTTATGTCGATTGGTGTCCGTCCGACACTTAAACTCGCACAGGAGACGGGGCTTGCCATGGGAGAAGCTGGTGGCATACTGGTGGACGCAACGCTTAGAACAAGTGATGAGAACATCTATGCGGCTGGTGACATGATTGAGCTTGAGCACCGTGTACTCGGTAAAAAAGTGCGTATTCCACTTGCTGGGCCTGCGAATCGTCAAGGTAGAATCGCTGCTGAAAATGCGCTAGGTGGCAATCATGAATATAAAGGTTCTATCGGAACCTCCATCGTAAGAGTTTTTGAGGCTGTCGCAGGCATCACTGGGCTTTCACTTAAAGCGGCTAGAGCTGAAGGCATAAATGCAGATGCAGTCGTGGTGCACAAAGAACACCACACGTCATATTATCCTGGCGCTGAGATGGTGTCGGTGTTAGTTGTTTACGATAAAGAAACGGGCATCATACTCGGTGGTCAAACGGCAGGCTACGAGGGTGCTGACCGTAGACTTGATGTGCTTGCCACTGCTGTGGCAGCGAAACTCACGGTATCGGATTTATCGGATATGGATTTTGCTTATTCACCACCACTTGGTAACGCAAATGATGCGATCAATATGGCGGCATACACGGCTGAGAACAGAATTTCCGGTTTCTCGCCAGCACTCACCATCAGTGAAATCGACAGCTATTTGGATGGAAAAAGCGCACTTTGGATCGATGTCAGAGATCAGTTTGCATACGGAAAATCGCATGTGGAAGGCGCTGTCAATATTCCACTTGAACTTTTATCCACTTCACATCAAAAGCTTTCAAAAGATCAATTGATCTTTGTGTATGATGATTCTGGGAAAAAGGGACATCAAGCTTTACGTACTTTATTGGGTGCAGGATTCACGCAAGTTTATAATGTAAGCGGCGGTTTCATCAGTTTATCGAATTACGTCAGAGCCATCACACCACTTCACTTTAAGTTGAACTTACCGGTGCCTGCCGCTAAAAAACTCGGCGAAAGTGAAAATGTGGAAAGCGAGAATGTGAAAGATGCAGTAAAAGCAGCTCCTGAAAAAGAAGAAGTGAAGAAGGAAAAGCCGACTGGGCCATTGATTGTAGATGTGCGTACGGAAGAAGAGTATTCGTATGGCGCGATTCCAGGTGCGATCAATATTCCACTCGATGAGCTTGAAGCGAAAATAGAAACGTTTGAAGACAAAGATAGAAAGATTATTCTATATTGTGCATCTGGCGCGAGAAGTGCTTACGGGGTGCAAATTTTAAAGGCTTACGGATTCACCAATCTCGAAAACGGTGGTGGTGTGACCAGAATGATGGCAAGGATTCGCAGCATGGCATAAATCATATTGAGCGGCAATAAAGTGAAGACGGTGTGTCTTCACTTTTTTTTGCTGTGAAGGGGCCTGGGTGGTTTGCATTGTCGACAACAGGGTATATTATTTAATCGGCTTAACTGTAGCCACGAAAGTGAGGCATAATGATGAATGAGAAGCAAAGGCGTATTTTGATGACGGTGGGTGGCGTTTTGATATGTGGTTTTAGCGTGGGACTTTTTAATTTTTCGCTATTCGGGATGGACCCTTTTCAGGTGTTTGCGCACGGGGTTTGGGGAAAGACTTCGATGGGGTATGGAACGTTTTACATGATTCTGAATCTGATGATGTTGGTCGTGATCTATTTTGTTGACCGGAAGAAGATTGGGATCGGGACGGTGATCAATATATTTTTGCTCGGTTATGTGGTGCAATTTTCGTCGTGGTTTTTTCAGATGCTGATTCCTGATCCGACGCTTTTGCTAAGGAGTTTGGCGCTTGGCGTGGGCATTTTGGTGATCAGTTTTGGGGCGGCGATCTATTTTACTGGTGACTTGGGCGTGTCTACATATGATGCTGTGGCGCTTGTGATGGCGGAGAAAAAGGTCGCGAAGTTTCAGTACTGCAGGATGGGGACGGATTTGGTGTGCACGTTGGTCGGGTTTTTGTTTGGTGCGACGGTTGGCGTGGGAACGCTGGTGACGGCGTTTTTTATGGGACCAATTATTGCGTTTTTCAGACGGACTGTGGCGGAGCCGTTTCGGTATGGGAGGAAGTGATCATTTCTTTGATCATTTTTTGCCGTTTTTGTCATTGACATTCCCACGCCAAACCAAATATCAGCAGCCAAAATATGATAAAATAAACTTATGATTCAATAACATTTCAATAGGGGGGATTGGAGTTGATTAATGAAAAATGGGCGGCTAGTACGCCAGGAGAAGATTTTTTCGATATGCCAAGCGCACGTTTATTGCCTGCAGATCATCCGCTTAAAGTTTTGATGGGCGGTTTTGGGGGAACTTTCAAAAATGTTAGGGGTTTATTTCAGAACAAAAAAATGCTGATATCGGCGCTGGTTTT
Source organism: Clostridiales bacterium UBA8960 (assembly GCA_003482695.1). Lineage (GTDB taxonomy): Bacteria > Bacillota > Clostridia > Peptostreptococcales > Acidaminobacteraceae > Fusibacter_C. Next base: position 1,843 of record DMYC01000226.1, on the reverse strand, counting down.
AGGTGCGATTTGGCTATTGTTGGCGATTTTGAAGGCTCTAGGTATAGACTGGGCACCGATTAATTGGCTATCCGTCGCCACTTTTGCACACGGAGGGATAAGCCGAAATCCGGTGGAAATCGTGGGGGGCCTGGTCGGAAAAAGCGTCTATGCCGTGATGTTGCTTTCGCTTTTGAGCGGCGGTCATAAAGGGATTGGCACGGGTCTGAAGACGGTTTTCAGAAGTTTAAAAGGCCTTGACCGTAAAGGGGCTTCGCTATTTTTAGTAGGCTTAGGTGTGGCTTTATTTGGTTACAATTTTATGGTGGGCGAGCCTCAAATCATCGATGCTGCCGTGTCTGTTGCAGCGCTCATGGTGGTGCTTAGGGCACTGGGCAATTACAGAGGGTTTCTCAGGCGATTTGTGGTTGCACTTACTGCGTCAAAAGCCAAGAAAATAAGATCGGAAAATACAAAACATGTCAATCAGATGCTCACAGGTGGCGCAGTGGGGTTTTTACTTACTCTGCCGTTGTCATTTGTGCCGCTTGGATGGATTGGATATTTAGTGGGCGGTGTTGTTTTTGTCGCAGGGGTTGCGCTTTATTTTTCGAAACCTGAAGCGGCTGTTGCGGCATTGTTGGCATTTTGGTTCGTGATTCAGGGCGTTATTCCGGTGTTTGCCATTACTTTCACGGTAGATGACACGGCACATTTGCCGTATGATCAGCCAAATGATTACCATTACGTTTATGAAGTCGGGTATTGGGATGGTGCTGAGAACGTAAAAAAATATAGAGATTTTGATGATGCTTTAATCGTCAGCGACGAGCCTTATAACGTAACAGACTCGAGTTATAGTCGTGATCTGCAATTTATGGTGCGCATCAATGACTATGAAGCACGTGAATACAAACCTTTGACGCAAGATCAAATTTTTGTGACGCTTAGCAATATTCCAGCAGATTTGCCTTATGAGTTCAATGAGCTGTATGTCTCGGATCAGATCAATTACGGAAAACCTTTTCAGGAGCTTTGGACGACGCCTGATCCACCGCCAGATGTGACATCGAGTCATGACTTTACGGCAAGACAAGGGGATCGTTTCAACATCAAAGTGACCACTTACACAAAACCGGACGCGATTTTCAATAAAGCGATTCCACCTAGACCACTGGATACTGACGTTTGGTTTTATTTCGTAAGCCTATTCTCGACGAGTGACTATGTAGATGTCATAACGAGACATTATATGCTTGAAGGTGCAGAAATGAGCAACACAACTTTATATGGCTATCCAGCGCTCGTTTTTACCTTTGAGGAAAAACGCACGAACGATACGAGTCAAGATGGTTCGCTTAACATAAGCAACTATTACACCTATCGCAAAGTGGTGTTTTTATACATCGATGATGTGTTGCTTCCCCTGCACAATGATGTGACAAGGGACGAGAACAATCGCGTGGCGGCGGTTTATGACCGGTCCATCATCGTAGAAGTCGATATGGAAAGTATGTATAGCGCCTCTTTCAGTTACAGCAAAGACGTGAGAAACACGGTGGGTTTTGCTGCGGTTTATGCGAGCCACAAGGATAAAGAACAAGCTTTGTTATCACAATATAAAACACGCCTAGACGACTACCTCGAATCAGTGGATCAAATCGCTGTAGACGTACGTCATGTGGTGAAAGTCATCGACAAAAAGGCGGTGGCCGGTGTCGATACGAACGCTTCTGAAGCACCTGGTGAAGAAGGTGAAATGGCGGTTTCCATCCCGGAGGCAATCGTTATTGGTGCGCTCAGTGTCGCGGCGGCACTTGGGGCAGCGAGTGGTGCTGCAGGCAAAAATGCCGATGAACTCACC
>DMYC01000107.1 GCA_003482695.1 Clostridiales bacterium UBA8960 | reverse complement strand
TTGTAAAACAATTTGTTCGCAGAAAGAATGATGTGCTTTTCTGAAATGACCACAATCATTTGGTTGATGCCATCTATTATCGTCTGCAAATTGTTTCTGCTTTCTTGTAGTGCTCTCGTTTGCTCATCCACCGCTTTTTTCAGTTCAAGATTCCACATGATGATGAGCATAAAGACCATGGCTGCGCTAAAACTTGCAGCGACTACCATAAACGTAATTTTCGGGATATCTTGGTCGGTACCAATCGGAGTAGAAATACCAAACCATTTTTGCTGAATCTTTAACATGATATCTGTTTTATTGAGTTTGAAGATGCCTTTGTTGATAATTTCTTGCAACCTTTTGTTATCTTTATTTAAGCTGAAGACAGAAGGCAGCTCATATAGCGCTTCATCGACGATGCGATACTCTTCCGATAAGTTATAATAGTTTAGAAAGTAACTGATCACAGGTTCATCACCTACGATGGCATCCACTTGTCCAGAAACGAGTTTCGCAAGGTTTGATTCATAATCCTTTCCAAAAACATATTCTATGCCTTCGACATTGCTTTTTAGATATTCGTGTACGTAGTCCCCCGATTGAATCCCAACTTTTCTCCCGCTAAGGTCTTTCACTTTAATAATGTCGCTGTTGTTTTTGTCGACGAGTATGACGCCTCTTTGATAGTAGACGGGATCAGAGAATAGATACACTTCGCTACGCGCTTTAGAAGGGTACATGTCACATATGTCAGAATCGCCTCTTTTAAGCGCGCTAAGCGCCTCTTCCCACACCATCGGCTCAAAGACGATTTCGGTCTCAAGTTCAATCGCAAGCGCTTGTAAATAATCGATGACGATGCCCCTATATTGTTCTGCATTACGATCATAGAATCTAAGTGGTGGTGCATTATTATCAGCCGCATAAATAATTGGGCCATGCTCTTTTAGAAAATCACGATCCTCTTGAGTCAACTCCTGATTATTTAACAGATATCTAAAAATGCTCATATGGTATTCAATCTGAAAATACTGGTTCGCGATAATGACAAGCACAGTAATCAATACCATGGACATCACAAAAATTCTTTGTTTCATAGTGCCCCCAATTCGTTATACAATCATCATATTATATCATAAAAAAAGCTGTAATATCCATATTTGGACTTACAGCTTATGATAATCAGACTTTAAATTTTCAACTTTTCTCGTGCCAATCTATACGCTCCATATACACCGGCCTCATCTCCCAGCGTCGACATTTTAAGTTCGACCGAATCCATAAGACCAGGCATCGCATGTAGGCGCGCCTCCCGAATGGCTCGATCTACGAGTTCCACTTCCAACGATTCGATGACACCGCCACCCAGAATAATCATTTGTGGGTGAAACAGATTCACTAAATTTCCAATGGCAACGCCAAGGTATTTCGCAGTGCGCTCAACAACATCAAGCGCGAGCTCATCTTTAACATCAAGCGCTTTCTTTAGCGAAGAACTTTTCATGACAGCGCCGTCTTCTTCTAGATAATCTTTCAATACGGACATTCGACCTTTCCCAAGTTGCTTGAGGATATATTTCGGCATCGCCGTTTTGGATGCGTACGCTTCAAGACAACCTTGAGCACCGCATCCACAGTATGCGCCATCCACATTGACGACCATATGTCCAAACTCGGCCGCACTTCCTTGACCGACAAATAGATTGCCTCCTAGGATTATTGCACCGCCTACACCAGTCCCAACAAAAATGCCTAATACATCGTTTAGTTTAACATCATTTAAATGTTTGTATTCGCCGAACATGGCGACATTGACATCATTGCCAACTACAACTGGGACCCGATAGCTTTCAGAGATTCTTTTTTCCAATTTGAAATCTCTGAAGGGAATATTAGGTGAAAAAAGCACTTCCCCTTGCTCATTAACAAGCCCTGGTACACCAATACCGATTCCCAGCAGTTCAATCCCTTCAGCCTTAATTAAACCATCAATTACTTTATCCACCTGTTTCATGACCATTTCAAGGCCTTCATTTGATTTTGTCTTCTTCTTTATCTTCGAAATGACATTTCCATCGACATCATATAGCGCTCCCAGTATTTTTGTGCCACCGATATCCAGTCCGATTATCACTCTCATAATACCTCCCTCTAATTTTAAGTAACTTTCTGTGTGACTTATTCACTTGACTTTTATTTTCCAAAATCATATGATGCATATGAAATTAGGAGGTATTCATGTCAACTTACATTTTCTACGGTTTAGTGTCCATCCTTTTTATCGCATCTTGGTTAAAGGATAAAAACAAAAGCAAAAAAGCCATAAAAATAGCTTGGAATGCTTTTAAAAAACTCATGCCATCGATGATTCCAATCATGATAGGCATTGGTATCATTTTGGCGATTCTCAGCCCAGAAGCCGTCAGCGCGATACTAGGTGAAAAATCTGGGCTTATTGGTGTCATTTTAGGCATTTTTATCGGTTCAGTCGCATTCATGCCGGGATTTGTCGCTTTTCCACTCGGTGCGACACTGCTTCAGCATGGTGCAGGTTATCCGCAAATCGCTGGATTTGTTTCAAGTTTGATGGCTGTGGGTTTTGTTTCTCTAGGTTTAGAAATCAAATATTTCGGTAAGCGTGCAGCACTCATCAGAAATTTTACAGCTTTACTCGCTTCGACGATCTTTGTTGCCATCATTTGGAGGGTCATGCTATGAAAACAGCAAAACATTATAAATGGACTTTAGTCGTATTTGCGATCTTAGGGTTATTATTAATATTTATCCCTGAAATCGGAAAAAAAGCAACTTGGTTGTCACTCTCCAACTTCGCAAACATGTTTGCCGTTCTCCCCCCGATCATGTTGCTTATTGGACTTCTTGACGTCTGGGTTCCTAAAGAAGTCATGATAAAATTCATGGGAGAAAAAAGTGGTGTATTGGGAATACTTGTCGCATTCCTTTTAGGTGCATTAGCCGCAGGGCCACTTTACGCAGCTTTTCCAATCGCCGCTATTTTACTGAAGAAAAACGCTCGGCTCAGTTATGTCATCTTTTTCCTAGGCGTTTGGTCAACAGCAAAGTTGCCTCTAGTCATGTTTGAAATAGCCTCTTTTGGCGGAACGTTTACAGCAATTCACATCCTATCGAACTTGACAGTATTTTTGATTGGTGCTTTTGCACTTGAAAAAACATTGACAAAAGAATCAAAAGAAGGCATTTATCAACTTTCAGCAAACATGATCGAAGGATAGACAACCGTTTTATTCTTCGTTTTCCTTTTCATAAGTTTGAAAACAAACAGGCTTTCCATACTTTTTTTCTGAGTAAGTTCTGCCGCCTGCTTGACTTTCTTTTTATCAAAGTAGGTTTCAAACTGAGCCAAAGCCATGATGTCATGTAAATCGTTAAACGTTCCAAGCTGTTTATGCAACACTTCAACCGCATCCACCAAATCGGTGTGCGTAGAATGAATCAACCCCATTGCAAACCAGTCTTTTACTGTTTTACCCAAAATTCTAACTTTATGGACTTGCTTCACATCGTCAAAATCTAGTCTTGAAGCTTTCTCAAAGTATAGATTCAGTTCTTTTTTTATCACCTCTTCGAACGCCGTTACATAGGGTATCTCGATCCTCGACCTATCAAATGTAATCTTTGGCACATCCTTCCTTATGCGTTTCAACTTCTCATCAAGAATAGGCTCAAGTGATTTGTGATTTACCAAGTCGCTCAACGTTTCCTGATTGACCATCATGACATGAACCATACGCGCCTCTGCAAGCAACTTAAAAGCACGCTTAAGGCGTTTATCCACTTCATTATAACGATTCCCCATTCCCGATTTAGAAAACAACTGAATCAGACTTCTAACTTTTCTGATTTTAATTCGAGTTGAATGGATCCACTTCAGTGGGTCTGAATCAAAAGCATCCAAATTCCACGACTCGATGAAATCCGTAAAATGCGTTTCAAATGCTTCAATCCACTTTTCAGTTTCACTGAATGATACCGTGACACCGACCATTTCCGTCGCTTTGATTCGAGCCCATTCATAGGCATCTTCATCGCTTAATATGCCTTCTTCATAATGCGCTAGAGCATCTGCATCTTTAATCAACTCCGAGTAGGGTTCGTCAATTTTGTTTTTTATGTTATGCTTCTTTATTGCCTCGACAACAATTTTGATTATGTCTTTCTGAACGTTATACGACTTAAGCACTTG
>DMYC01000056.1 GCA_003482695.1 Clostridiales bacterium UBA8960 | reverse complement strand
TCGTCCTTGGTATCGCAAGCGTCCTAGCCATTACTGTGCTTCAAAAATCCAGACAAATCGGCATTTTAAAAGCAATGGGCATCAATGACAAAGTATCAAGCCTCGTCTTTCTCTTCCAGGGCTTCATTTTAGGCATAATGGGAGGCTTACTTGGTATCATTTTTGGACTTGGGCTGCTCTGGTCTTTCAGCAAATTTGCATTGAACGCAGATGGAACGCCAGTTGTACCAATATTCATCAATTTTTCCTTTATTGGCCTTTCAGGTTTAATTGCCGTTAGTGCATCCACCTTAGCCTCCATTATACCTGCACTTAAGTCGAGAAAACTCTCTCCAATCGAGGTGATAAAAAATGGATAACATCATTCGCTTAGATAAAGTCAGCAAAATATATGGTTCGCAAATTAAAACGCAAGTTCTTTTCGATCTCGACCTCCAAATTAAGGCCAGATCCTTCAACGGCATCATCGGTGCTTCAGGTAGTGGGAAAAGCACTTTGCTTAATATCGTCGGCACCCTAGATAAACCAACTCGTGGCAACGTCATCATCAACGGTACTGAGACGTCTCAGATGAATAAAAATCAACTTGCACGCTTGCGCAATGAAACAATCGGATTCATCTTTCAGTTTCATTACTTGTTGCCTGAGTTCACAGCCTTTGAAAACGTACTCATGCCACACTTCATCAAAGGACAGAAAGTAGACAAAATCATGAACAAACGCGCACATGAGTTGATGGATCTCGTTGGACTCAGCAAAGTGAAGAACAATCTTGCTGGAAATATGTCGGGCGGCCAACAACAGAGAACCGCCATCGCAAGAGCCCTCATCAACAACCCGCGCATCATCCTCGCTGACGAACCGACAGGCAACCTCGATTCAGAGACCACTGAAGTCATATATGAACTGCTAAGAGACATCAACAAGCAGTTTGAAACGACATTCATCATCATCACACATGACCGCCGGATCGCTGAAAAGACCGATCGAATCATCGAAATCAAAGATGGTCGTATTTACAATGACTTTTCAAGAATTTAAGGCGTCAGTCGTTTGCCATCCCTTGGAAACAACGATGTTCTTCTTACATTGCTTAGCCCAAGTAAAAGCGCGGTCAAACGTTCCAGACCAATTGCCAGACCACCATGTGGCGGTGCTCCATATCTAAAAGCTTCTAGATAAGATGTATATGCCTCAGGGTTTAGACCTTTGGCATGCATGCGCTCTACTAACTGCTTATAATCATGAATGCGTCGACCACCCGTGGTGATCTCAACGCCTCTAAAAACAAGGTCGAAACTGTGTGTCTCCGTTTCTCCACATGGCATCGTGTACATAGGCCTTTTAGTTTTCGGATAATGTGTCAAAAATACAAACTCTGAATCAAACTTTCGTTTGATGTACTCACTAATCCGTTTTTCACCTTCTGGATCCAAATCACCATCAAGTTCATTTTTGTCATATTCTTGTTTTAGTATCTCGATTGCCTCACTTAACTTGATATTAGGTATTGTATCAGGTATTTTTGGAAGCTCGACCTCAAGCAGGTCGAGTTCTTTTTTGTGTTGAACGGATAGATGCCCCATCATATGTCTTAAAAGTTCAGTCTCAAGACGCATCAACTCATACTCATCCTCTATGAATGCCATCTCGAGGTCGAGACTCACATATTCATTTAAGTGTCGACTCGTACTGTGCGCTTCTGCTCTGAATACTGAGCCAATTTCGAACACGCGCTCCATTCCCGATATCACCATCATTTGCTTATAAAACTGTGGACTCTGCGCCAAGTATGCCGTCTCTCCAAAATAATCGAGCTTGAATACATTTGCGCCACCCTCAGCACCTTCTTTCACCAGTTTAGGCGTATGAATTTCAGTGAATCCTTCACGTCTTAAAAACTCTGAAAAATATTCGCCAATCGAAGCTTGAATCCTAAAAATCGCTTGTTCCTTGGGATGTCTAAGCCCGAGCACCCTATGTTCGAGGAGCGTTTCTATGGACACTTCAAGATCTGATTTGTTGACTTGAATGGGCAGTTCAAGTTCAGCCAAGTTGAGAAGCCTCAATTGATTGACTAAGAGTTCAACTTCACCGTATGCATTCTTGCTTTGAACGATGCTTCCCATCACTTTAACCACAGATTCGTGTGTCAGCTCATCATGCCCTTCTATATCCGGCGATAACACACACTGTATTAGTCCTGTTCGATCTCTAATGATTATAAATGTTACGTTTTTCAGACGACGTATGCGGTGGACCCACCCGCAAATACAAACGTTCTCACCTATAAGTGCTTCCAAACCATTGATCAATTGTCTTTTTACTTCGCTGTTTTTCATTTGTCTACTCTCCTTTTACGCATTCGAGGAACAAAAAAGCCCCTCGAACAAAATGTTCAAGGGGCGTGAAATCACGCGATGCCACCCAAGTTCAACCTTATGAAAAAAACGATAAACAAAAACCCCCACTCCGATAAGGAGCGAAGGTTAATCCGCGGTACCATCCTTTTTGACATAAAGTCCTCTTTAGTCCCTATAACGGGGGAAACCGATGTTTTCTACTCGTTTAGTCACTTTCAAAAACATACCTCTCGAATGTCCTTCCGATAATGCTTCCATATGAGGCTCGCACCTTTTCCTCACTCGCTGGATTTCCACAAATCGTACTCTTTCGTTCATCGGTGTTGTCAGTATGATAGCATCCTGAATATCCCTTGTCAAGATTTCAGTCGAATAAATTGAGTTGCAGTTTTGGCTCACGTTCAATTGGCTCGATTTTTAAGTTCATCGAACGACCATGAAGCAATTGGCTTACTTTTTCGATCTCTGAATCTGGCCTCAACCATAGATCAAAATCATCAGGATGAATGAGTAGCGGCATTCTTGGATGAATATTCCGCATTTCATCCTTTGCTTCCTGTGTAATCACTGTAAAAAGCCAAGATGTTTTGCCTGAATCATCCACATGCTTTTGATAAACACCTGCCATGCCCATCATAGGTTCATCTGTCAGAGTAATCGCAAACTGAGGTTTAGGCTTTACTAGGTCATATTGGGACCACTCATAAAAACCAGTCGCTGGCACTAGGCAGCGTCTATTTTCAAACGCTTGCTTAAATAAGGCCTTTATCTCGATCGTCTCAGATCGCGCATTGATAATAGGCTTATTCTGATTAGGGTATCTAAACCCCCAGTCCATTGGACCGATACGTCTCTCTTCAGCCGTCCCTATGATTATTGGCGCTGTTTGACTCGGGTAAACCACTGAATGCTCAATCGCAATTTTCGGTTCGTACTTAATCCGAAAGTAATTGAGTAAAAATGTTGCATCAGCATCTATATAAAACCGACCGCACACTTTAACCTCCGCATATGTTATAATGGTTTCAATAAAACTTGGGGGAAACATATGATGCATTTTGTTGACAATGATTGGGCAAAAATAGTCGGTGACGAATTCACCGTACCTTATTTCATTGCACTTCTAGAATTTCTTGAACAAGAATACCATACAAAAACAATATATCCAGAATATCATGATTTATTCAATGCTTTCCGATTTACGTCATATAAAAATACAAAAGTGGTTCTCTTAGGTCAAGACCCTTACCATGGTCAAGGTCAAGCACACGGCCTTTCATTCAGTGTAAAACCAGGCATTCAGGCACCACCTTCACTCGTGAACATCTTCAAAGAACGCCATGATGACTTAGGGTTAGATATACCGACGCATGGATATCTAAAAAACTGGGCAGACCAAGGGGTTCTCTTGCTCAATACGGTATTATCCGTTAGAGCAGGTGAAGCAAACTCTCACCGAAAAATGGGATGGGAAGTTTTCACCGATCAAGTCATTCGATTGATTAATGAAAAAGAAGACCCTGTCGTTTTTTGGCTTTGGGGAAAGCCCGCGCAATCAAAGAAAAGTTTGATTACCAATAGTCGACATCTTATCCTAGAGGCGCCACATCCAAGCCCGCTTTCCGTCTATAGAGGCTTTTATGGTTCAAAACCTTTCTCTAAAACAAATGCTTTTTTAGTTAAAAAAGGCAAAGCGCCCATTGACTGGACGCTCTGATTATATGTGGATTTCTTTGAATCGATCACCAAATTCGACTTTCAGGATTTCGATGATTCCACGTTGTATTTCATCTTTACTCACGTAACCAACATATGCATTGTGACTGGTTTGAAATTCAATCTCATGTTTTGTTCCAGGTGAATAGACAATTCTTTTTAAATGTTCAAATTCCACAACATAAATATCAGATTTCTCCTGAAAATCAAAAAAAATCTGAGAATGATGATGGTCGATTCTGACCATACATTGTTCTTGCCTAAAAAAACCGGTTTTCAGTTCTAATGGAAAATTAATGCTCAATGAAATCACCTCACTGTCAATATACAATGACTTGACTCCTCACACAACACCCTAAATCAAGGTGTCATTGACAAATTCATATCAGTTCGATTCCGACCCTATCAATTTGACTCATAATCCATTCCATATTCATCGGTTTCGTTCCAACAGTCATCACGGCTCCAGCACTTGTTGCAACTGCCAATCTAAGACTTTCATCAATATCATACTCATGATCAAGTGCGTATATAAATCCACCTACAAATGCATCTCCAGCACCGNNATCCACTTTTAAAGAATGCAGCTTAACAAATTTTTCAGAGTTACAGTAAAAAGCACCTTCTTTGCCAAGTGTAATGAAAATATGTTTTATGCCCATGTCCATAAAATGACGTCCAGCCATTTTCAAATCTTCATCTCCACTGATTTCATGTCCTAAATACTGTTCAACTTCAGGTTTGTTGGGTTTAATAAATGTTGGCTTTGCTTTAAG
>DMYC01000337.1 GCA_003482695.1 Clostridiales bacterium UBA8960 | reverse complement strand
CCATTGCCGTAAACATCAAATTTTCCAGCGATTTCATTGACAACACCTTGAGCGATGACAGGAGACACGTTGACATAGGTTGTAATGACGTCTTTATTTACGTTTTGTGACGCAAGTTCCTTGATGATCGTAGGAATCGTTGCTTGAATTGCAGCGCCGATGATAAAATCTACATTTGCCTCTTTGATCGTCGTTACAGCAGATGATACGTCAGTTGCGCCTGCTGCAACTTGTTGAATAACCAGTTCGACGCCAACTTCTTTCGCCATAGCTTCCGCGCCCCATAGCATATCTTTACCTGCATCGTCGTTTGTATAGATAACGCCGATTTTTTTAGCGCCAAAGTCTCCTGCAGCACGCGCGATCATGATCTTACCTTCTGTGCGGTAAATAGGCTGAACTGGGAAAATGTTTCTGTCGTTACCTGTTGCATTGTCATTATAAAGTTGACCGATACCCGTCGCAAAGTAAACAGCTGGAATACCGTAATCTTTTAAATCTTCGATCGTTGCCGCAACAACTGGTGTACCAAAGTGTCCTACGATTGCAAACACTTTTTCGTCTTCAACAAAACTGGAAAGTGCCGCTTTGCCTTTTACAGGGTCAAACTCGTCATCTACGTGTTTAAAAATGAGGTTTCTTCCCTGAATGCCACCTTCGTCGTTAATTTTCTTGAAGTACGCTTCAATACCTGCATTAAAAGGCACGCCAACTGGTGCAAATGCACCTGAAGTTGCTGCGCTGTTTGCTACGACGATTTCAGAATCTGTAATGCCTTGAGCCCACTCTAATTTTTCTAGGGCTTCTGCTGTAGTGGTTTGAACTGCCGTTGTACCCGCTTCTGTAGTTGCCGTATTTTCTTTAGCGCAACCAACGATGGATACAAGCATAACAACGATTAATAAAAGCGATATGATTCTTTTCATTTTTTTACTCCTCCTCATATATGACTCATGCTGTGTATATCAATTGAAGCCGCGTTGTGCTTCAATTTGACATCTTGATTTAGTGTGCCCCTAAGTACGCTTCAATCAGTTTAGGGTCGTTTCTCAAATCATTCGCATTTCCATGTAGATTCACCTGACCAAGTTCGAGCAAGTAAGCGTAGTCTGCGATTTTTAACGTCTGTGCTGCATTTTGCTCTACGATGACAACTGTAGTGCCCTCTTCTTTAATTTCTTTGACAATATTCATGATATCTTGAACAATGAGTGGTGCAAGTCCAAGCGAAGGTTCATCCAGAAGCAAAATTTTAGGACTGCCCATCAATGCACGAGCGATCGCCAACATTTGCTGCTCACCCCCAGACAGAGTCGAAGCCACCTGCTGTTTCCTTTGTTTCAGTACCGGAAAATACTTATAGACGCGTTCAAAGTTCTTTTCAATCTGCATTTTATCAGATAAAGTGAATGCGCCAATTTTCAGGTTTTCTTCAACCGTAAAATCTCTAAATACGGCTCTGCCTTCCGGTGATTGAGATATGCCAGCCGCTGTTATCTTTTCAGCATCAAGTCCAGCGATGTCTTTATCATAAAGCTTTATGGAACCCGCTGCGGGTTCAACAAGCCCGGAGATCGTTCTTAATGTCGATGTTTTACCCGCGCCATTCGCACCAAGCAGTGCGACAATTTCCCCTTCTTTGACCTCGATGTCGATGCCTTTAAGGGCTTCGATTGCACCATATCTGACCACCAATCCGCGGATGCTGAGTGCCGTTTTTTTATTATTTCGCATTTTCATCAACCTCGATTCCTAAATAGGCGATTTGTACGTCTTTGTTCTCTTTAATTTGCTTTGGAGACCCCACAGCTAAAAACTTTCCGAAAGATATCGCGCAGATTTGATCACAGACGTCCATGACAAGGCGCATATCATGCTCTACAAGTAAAATCGAACATGAGAGTTCATCACGAAGGCGTCTGATCAATTTGGCGAGTTCGATCGTTTCGATGTCGTTTAGCCCAGCGGCAGGTTCATCGAGAATGATGAGTTTTGGATTTGACATCAGCGTCCGAGCGAATTCCACTTTCTTAAGTACACCGTACGGTTGTCCGCCAACAGGCATATAAGCCCTGTCCTGAATCCCTAATATATTTAGAACACGCATCGCTTCCGTTCTAAGCTGTTTTTCCTCTCGCCTTGACCTTGGAAGTCTCAAAGCCTGCTCGATGATGTGTGATTTAAAGTCCACATGTGCGCCTATAAGCACATTGTCGATAATGCTGAGTTCTCTTATGAGCTCTACATTCTGAAACGTTCTAACAAGTCCGAGTTTTATGATTTCATGTACTTTGTGGTCAAGGAGATTGTGTACTTTGCCATCTCTGGCTTTAAAATAGATTGCACCGGAGTTGGGTTTGTAAAACTGTGTGATGCAGTTGAAAGCAGTCGTTTTACCAGCGCCATTCGGTCCGATAAGGCCAAAAATTTCTTTCTCCTTGATTTCGAAAGAGAGATCATCTACGGCTTTAAGCCCGCCAAATGCGATTGATAGGCCATCAACTTTAAGCACAAGGCCTTCTAAATTGTTTTGCATATCACTTCTCTCCTTTTCGCAGCTTCATGATCAATCTCTTGAGATCGCCAAAAATGTGGATCAATCCTTGAGGATAGAATATAACGACGAGAATAATCAATACACCATTCAAGATATAGGACATTTGATTGAAAAACGGCAATTGTTTAAGGAAAATGTCCGGAACGGCAAATACGATCATCGCGCCTAACAGCGTACCATATATGGACCTTAGTCCACCGATGATGACCATCGCCATGAAATCCAAAGAAAGCTTCAGCGTCCATAGCGTCGGATAGGAGTATTTGATAAAGTGAACATATAGTACACCTGCGATACTTGCATAAATTGTGGCCAGCGCAAAAGCAATCAATCTGTGATTCAGTAAATTGACACCCATCGCCTGAGACGCCGCTTCACTTCCCCTCATGGCATTTAAAGCCCTACCGAGCCTTCCGTTCACGAGGTTGTATGTCAGTAGCATCACGATGGTCAATACGACGACGATCAAGTAGTACATCCCTGTTCTATCAAGTTCGAACATACCAAGCAGTGTTGGATATTTTGCGGTCTTTCCACTAAATCCGTTTGTAAAAAAATCAAGTTCCTCAAACGTTTTTCTAAGGACTTCAGAAACAGCGAGCGTCGCGATCGCCAAATAGATGCCTTCTATCTTTAGAGAGACAAGTCCCACTAGAATTCCGATCAATGTCGGGCCAATAATCGCGAGCAAAACCGCAACTTCAAATGGCAATCCTAAATCTGTTGTCAAGTATGCCGAAGTATATGCTGCAAGCCCCATAAAACCTGCTGTACCCAATGAGATAAGACCAGAATAGCCAAGCAGGATGTTTAGCCCTAGTGCAGCGATGGCAAAAATAAACGTCCCACCCAAGGTCGTGATGTAGCTGACTTTGAATAATCCGAGTTCTGCAAACTTCGGGACGAGTGCAAGTAAAAGTCCAAGAAAGACGAATTGTAAATGTGGATTTTTTAAGATTTTCTTCATTGGGTCACCTACACTTTTTTGATGATTTTCTTACCAATCAGACCTTGAGGTCTAAAAACTAAGAATATGAGTATGAGAATGTACAGTATTTGACCACCCCAAACAGATGAACCGTAAAACAGTAAGAGGTTTCTGCTGATTCCGATAATATACGCGCCGATTACTGGACCATAAAAAGTCTGAAATCCTCCGAGAACAACGGCGATTAAAGCATTGATCTGAATCTCGTCCATAAGATTCAGCGTTACGGAAGTCATCGGAGCTGCCATAACACCGGATAATACGCCTAATACGCCTGCAACCGCCCACGCCCCCATAGTGACCGTTTTCGTCGGAACCCCCATGAGTTTTGCTGTATATTCATTCGAAGCAGTGGCTCTGACGGCAAGGCCAATCTTCGTCTTTTGCAATATAAAGAAAAGGAGCGACATGAATAAAAGGCCAAAGACGATATTGAAGACGCCATTGTAAGAGATATCTGCGCCGAAAACAGATAAATTCCCCGTCTCTATCAATCTAGGCAACCTAAGCGGGTCTACACCAAATAGCAGTGGGGCGATTCCGAGGACGATCATGACCATACCCAGTGTGATGATTTGTTTCCCTACAGGCGATACTTTTTTCGTGTGCCGGATCACCACCAGGTCTATCATAAGCCCGATCAAAACTGCACTGACCACACCTCCGAGTAATGCTACCCATAGGTTTAACCCCACTTTATTGAACAAATAGGTCACGACAAACGTATTGAACATCGCAACTGCACCTTGAGAAAAATTGGTGATGTTCGACGTTCTAAAAACAATGATGATTCCCAGTGATGCCAATGCATACAAGCTTCCCGTTTCCAAGCTTCGCAATATGACTTGAATAAATGTACTCACAAATGCTCACCTCATTTAATAATTTCAGTCAATTTAGAATAAAGCAATTCTCATGCCAATGGAATCTTGGCTTGATGCCAGCCAAATTCCCTTGT
>DMYC01000071.1 GCA_003482695.1 Clostridiales bacterium UBA8960 | reverse complement strand
GTGTCCCATTATATTCTGTAATAAAAGTTTCCATTGCCTCGCCCTGAACGCCTGTCAGGCCGTACCAAAATTCAACTTCAAGAGGTTCCGGATGAATAGCATCCATGCTAAGGTGTGGACCTTTACAACCTGTACTGCTTAATATTCCAAGACAAACAACTAGCCCAATTATGATTGATTTCATTTGAACCTCGCTTTTTTATCTATATACCTAACCAACTGGTAATCCTAGATTACTTTCTATTTTTTGTTTATTAAGTATATATCAGCTAGAAAACATTGTCAATTTTTAGTTATTTTATGTAATCTCAATACCGTCATATAGGCTTGTTGCTGTTCATCCATAATGTACCATCTTTCCTAATCATCATGGTAGTGGTCATGTCGCCAACAACATACGCTACGTCATCTAATATTTTTACCGGTTTTAATACCGGTTCTGTATGGCCAAGACCTAAGGCGCCGTATGTAATGCCACTTATATCATTCCAGCCCCAAAGTTCGTCTGCTTCGTTAATAAAAAATCGGTTATAACCGCCTATTGTTATGAACTTGACCTTGCTATGATGCACATTACTTTCACCCATTGCAAAAGCAATATGTTGATCTGTATTCATTGCGAGTATCATGGTAAGTATTAAAATCAAAGTGAAGGTTCTATTCACGACTTAACCCCCTAACTGGTTTGTTAATCACCATAGGTCAGACCAACCGCTTCACCGGTTTTGACCAAATCATCATCCCGTGTGACCAACTTCAGCTTTGAAGCCATTTCCTCAAGAGGTGTTGCCCTAAGCTTGTTATTCACGATTGAAACCGTATTACCATAGTTTTCCTCTGCAATCAACCTTGCCGCATAAGCACCAAGCTTAGTCGCAAGTACACGATCATAGGCAGAAGGCGAACCACCTCTTTGTTGGTGTCCGGGTATGGTGACCCTCGTCTCAAAGCCTAGATTGGTACTGATTTGGTTTGCTAGACGATAGGACACGGTTTGATACGGCATTTCTTCTCTATAGCGCTTAAAATCCTTTTTATTCATAGCCGCTTCTTCTTTGTTAACCGCACCTTCAGCCACAGCAATGATTGAAAAGTCTTTTCCTTTTTTACGTCTTTCTTCAAGTGCTTCATATACTTTCTCTTCGCTGTAGGGAATCTCCGGAATCAGGACAACATCTGCCCCGCCGGCTATACCGGAAAATAAAGTTAACCATCCGGCTTTGTGCCCCATGAGTTCAATCAACATAACCCGGTTATGAGAATCCGCTGTCGTATGGATACGGTCAATCACTTCCGTTGCTATATCCACCGCACTATGAAAGCCAAACGTCATTTCCGTACCATAGATATCATTATCAATGGTTTTTGGTAAACCAATAATATTCAGCCCTTCTTCTCTTAATAGATTGGCGTTTTTATGGGTACCGTTACCACCAATGGTAACCAAACAATCCAACTTCAATTGGTTGTAATGCTTAACCATGTTGGCCACTTTATCAATACCATCTTCTTCAATCCTTCTCATTTGCTTAAAAGGTGTTCGATGGGTACCCAGAATCGTGCCCCCACGCGTCAGTATGCCAGAGAAATCATGAGCAGCCATAATCTTGTAATCTGCATCAATTAAACCTTTGTATCCACCTTTAATCCCAATGATCTCACAATCCAGCAAATCATAAGAGGCTCTTGCAACACCTCGAATGGCTGCATTAAGCCCTGGGCAATCGCCACCACTTGTTAATATACCAATTCTTTTTTTCAATTCAACCACTCCAATCCATATGAACTTGATGCGTTGTGTATATGCTATTCTCATGATACCATATCCCCCTTCGCAAGAAAAGAAGCTTTGCTTCGTTATGAGCTTGTCATTACATACATACCTATTATTTAATTTTCATCCTTAAAAGCTGATTTGTCCTGAAAAACGCTTGATTTTTTCATGGATTCCTGTAAAATGATGTATGTAGCATAACCATAACATATAACAACTATATTATGATGACAAGGTGACGAAAATGACAAAAATTGATTTGTTTAAACAGTATGTTGTCGATAAAACAACACCCATTCCCCTTTATTTCCAATTCAAGAATATATTGCTGAATATGATGAAAAATGGCGAACTACAAGCCGGTGATATGATCCCAACTGAGTTCGAGTTATGTGATATATTCGGCATCAGCCGTACTACCATTA
Organism: Clostridiales bacterium UBA8960; assembly: GCA_003482695.1. Lineage (GTDB taxonomy): Bacteria > Bacillota > Clostridia > Peptostreptococcales > Acidaminobacteraceae > Fusibacter_C. Next base: position 762 of record DMYC01000071.1, on the reverse strand, counting down.
GACAAGCTTTAACGGAGTTGGTGAATGAAAATAAGTTTCACCGTGTTAAAGGTCGTGGTACTTTTGTAGCCCAGAACAAAATCAACCAAGATTTCATTCGCAAGATTGAAAGCTATAATGCAGAAATGACGCGTAAAGGCTACACACCCTCTTCTGAGGTGATCGACTTAAAAGTTATACCCGCAAACACAGAAGTCTCCGGAGCACTTCGGGTCTCCGCCAATACGGATGTCATTAGTTTAAAAAGACTGCGTTACGCTGACGGTCAACCCATCGTCATTACCCAGACGTATATGCCCTATTCCTTTTGTAAGCACATCTTAGACCATGACATGGGTCACGAATCGCTTTACAAGATACTGGCACAAAATGTCAACACAAAAATCTATAGGGTTGTAAGAAACATTGAAGCTGTTATTCCGACCAAAGAAGATTGCGACCTCTTGGACATCACCAAAACGACAGCCATACAACTTTTTCATTATACAGGCTATAATAAATTTGATACACCGGTAGAGTACACCATATCCCGTTACCGTGGGGACAAAAACGTCTTTACCATAGAACAGTTTCATGAGTAGATGGGGGTTTTCCAGGAACTTCATGGTCGATCTTGGCTTCTTCTAGTACTATAGGCTTCTTCTAGTATTATAGGCTGCTTTAGCCCGTCATATAGAGTATATAAATATAGACTTTTTTAAAGTTTACACATATACGAAACCGAGTAAGGAAAGAACAAAGAGGCTACCCCTCGCTTTGCAA
>DMYC01000217.1 GCA_003482695.1 Clostridiales bacterium UBA8960 | reverse complement strand
TGGATAATGTCTTCGCCTGTTACTTTATCTTTCTTACCGTTTTTAATGTGCCATCAAGAACAAGCTCTTCTTCAGAAACTAAATCTCTTAAAGTTGAGATGATCCACTTTCCTTCAGTTGAGATACCTGCTTTGAAAGCGTCGATATCATTTACTAAAGAAGCTGTTGTAACAACATCAGTACCACCTGCAGCATCATAAAGTGCAGCGTTAGTCAATTTACCGACATAACCGTCAGCAACTAAACCTGATTTTGTTTGGAACGCTTTAACTTCTGCTAAAGTCATTTTTCCGAACATGCCATCCACTTCAAGTGCGCTACCTAATTTGTTAAGGTATCTTTGAAGTGTCTCAACGTCAGGACCAGTTGTACCAAAGTGAAGTACTCTTGTGATCGTTGGGATTTTGTACTCAGACGCTACTGGTGCAGTTGGCGCAACAGGTGTCGTAGGCGCAACTGGAGCTGTCGGAGTTGTTGGAGCTGGCGCCGGTGCTGGTGTTGGCGCTGGTGTTGGTGCTGGTGTCGCTGGCCATGGTGCTGAAGCAGACGTCGTCGCATCAACAGCATATGAATTAAATGATACGCCAGGTGCTGCTACTAGAGTCAATACTAAGACTACAGCAAGTACTAAGGCTTTGATTCTCTTTGCCATAAAATTACCCCTTATTATATTTATTCACAGCTGCATCAATTGATATCACTCACTTCATGCTTGTTAAGAAATAAACGTTCAATTGTATCAGGCTGCGTACATATATATTGTATCAAATATTGGTCAAAATGATAACACTTTTTTTACATTTAACAAACTTATTTTGTAATGATTATAATTGAACATATATTCATTTGTGAATGCACGTTTTGAAAAATTGAAATTGTCACTTAATTTCATCTATATAAGAAGCAAACGGTTTCACTTGAAGTTCACCCATCAACTTTTTAATCGGTTCGGCATCACTTTTACCGATCGGAAGCATTTCTTGACGCTTCCCTTTTATTTTTTTAAAAGTCAAATAATCCTTGTCTTTAAATCGTATCACTTGATAGTATTCCAGTTGTGCAAGCTCTGCATACCAGACTTTCCCTACGTGTGTCTTCGTTATGAGTCCGTCACCTAGCATAATCAATGACCATAGCACGACCATCTCAAGACTGAGCAGTATGACGATTGCGCGCGTCAGCACCCCATAATCGAGCATTACGGCCGCTATGAAAATAACGAGTGGGATCGAAAGCCCCAACACATAATAGACGACATTTTTTCGACTGCCCTCTTTGATGCGATAGAGTATTTGATCTTTCATGAATACGCGTTTGCGCAAATCATTCATAATAACCATGGTACATAGTAGCACTAAAAAACCATAACTGTAAAAACTGCCTTCCATTTATAAGCCTCCATTTACTTACGTCTTTTAACAATCGATGCCCTTTCTTGACAACACCCCTTGTTTATAATAATGCTTGATTTCGCACATTTCAGTGACAAGGTCAGCCATTTCGATGATCGACTCTGGGGCATAGCGTCCTGTGATGGCCACTTCAACGTGATCTGCTCTGCTTTTTATGTGCTCGATCACCGCAACAGGATCGATGAGGTTATAGTAAAATGCGATATTGATTTCGTCGAGTACAACCAAGTCATATTCACCTGATGACAAAATCTCACCACATTTTTTAAGTGCCAGTTCCGCATATTTCTTATCCTCTTCCTCGGGTGGGCTTACAATAAAACATCCCCTGCCGAGCTGTTCAATCGTGATATTCGGAAGCAGTTCAGATATGCCTGTTTCACTGTACTTCATATCCTTGATGAATTGGCCTATATAAACTTTTTTCCCTGCCATGGCAGCGCGTAGTGCCAGACCGAACGCTGCAGTGGTCTTTCCTTTTCCATTTCCCGTGTACACGTGTACATAGCCTTTTTCCATTAAAGCCTCCTCGTCGTGTCATTTTGTCCATTTGGCGAGCAAAAGCAGTCAGGATGTCATAAAGGTGTAACCCCCAAAACATCATAACTGCCTTAGAATCTTTCGTATTTAGGTGTGTTTGATATTTCAACTGCGTTTATGAAATCAAAGCCAAGTTTATGACGAATCTTGTTTTGATACATTTTATCATCCGCAATCCTAAAAAGTTCATTTAGTGTGTAGCCATCTTCTCCAAATGAAGAGATGCCATAACTGTACGTACATACGATCGAGTGCGTTTTAATTTTCATAGGGTTGTCGTTCAACATTTTCAAATGCTCATCCAGTCGTTTGCGTAACTTTTCAGGATTGCTGTTAAAAATCACGGCAACAAACTCATCCCCACCGTACCTGGCAATTATATCACTTTTTCTGAGTAGTTTCTTGCAACTTTCCGCAAAATACCTTAACACTTCATCGCCGATCATATGTCCAAATTCATCGTTCGTGCGCTTTAGGTTGTTGAGGTCAAATACGACTAGGTTGAATTTTTCGTTATACCTGAGTGCTCGATCGCGAATGTTTTCAAATACGTCATCGAAATAATGACGGTTATATAGACTGGTTAAACTGTCATATCGTGACAAGAAGGCTTTCTCTTCATATAACAATTGATTCGAAATCGCAATCTCCACATTGTCCCTAACGAACTCCATTAATTTTACATCGTCATCGTCAAAAGCGTTTACTTGTGTTGAATCGACATTCACTACGCCAAAAAATTCCCCTTTGATGTAAATCGGTGCTGATATCGTCGAGCGTATGTATTCGTCTTCTCCTGTGATGGTACTGATTTTATAGTACTCTCCAAAAATTTTCAAATCGTCTATTTTCGCGATTCGATCCATCTTCTTTCCGATGGCCCTATATAAGAAAAGCTCTTTAATCGGCAATTTAAAGTTTTCTATGCTCATGGCCTCAAAACCGATCTGCGCCACGGGTCTCATGACGTCGCCCTCTCGCCTTAGCACTGTACCAAGCCTGGCGTGGTCCATCGCTCCGATGACGCTCTTTAGGATCACGCCGTAAAGTGCGCCCATCCCTTCTGAACTGACGATGGACTGGGTGACTTCAAGCATCGCTTCTCTAAGTTGCAGCAACTTTTTTAGATGTTGTTGGTAATGCTTTTTTTCGTTAATTTCCAGCAATTGGCATAGTAGATAAGGTTTATCGTTATATTGTACCACTCTGGATTTATGCTCGACCCAGTAATCGCCTTGCTCTTTCGTTCTAAAGCAAACCTCTCCCTGTTCGTTAAACGGTTTGTCGTTTAGCGCGTTTCTGATCAGCGACTTGAATCCCCTTACGTAAGATCTGTGAAAAAGACTGGTGACACCAATCTGATTGATCGATTCCGTGTCATAGCCAAAAGCCTCTGTAAATCCCTTATTCACAAATATGACGCCATCTTCGTTAAGTATGACTGTGGGCATCGCGATCAGACGGTCAAATACATCGAAATCGCTTTGATTCAGTTTTTCAAATTTTTTTCGTTTAGCATCCATTCG
>DMYC01000262.1 GCA_003482695.1 Clostridiales bacterium UBA8960 | reverse complement strand
ACTTCCAAACCTTTTCGTTTTGCATAAAGTGCACTGTTAAGACCTGCTGGACCGAGTCCTATAATAATTAGGTCATAAAGTTTTGTCTTATCGAAATTTACACCCTTTTTGCCAACACCTAAATCCATATTCAGTTTCAAATCCATCTTATACCTCACTTTTATCGTTTCGTCCTCATAGGGACGTTTCTTGAATTGTTTGTTCAAATGAAGGCTTGCACCTATTACAAGCCCGCTTTAATAATTTTACTCACCATGGATTCCGAAAGGCCACCGAAAACTTCACCCAGTTCTTTCAAAGATAATAAAGACGTCTTCCGAAAGTCAACAATAAGTGCATTTCTTCTTTCTTTGTCACTCAACAAATCCTCTATCTTTTCTTGTGTCTCTTTTGCGATTTCAAAAAGTTTTTCATATGCTTCTTGTACCGACTTTATACATTCTTTGCATATGGATTCAAATGGATCATCAACATCACAATATTCAGAATCACTATTGAAACAGGACCCTTGAACTTTGGAACAAACGACCTCGGATTTGATGCGTTCAAATACGCTAACCGATGTAATTTGAACGCTTTTATACCTGTCTTTAAAAAGAGGTTTCTCAAATTTAACGAACATGGCATAAGCGATATTCAACGATTTCATAATTTTGCCGACATCACTTCCGTTTGCGTGGATGATTAGATGATAGGCATTTTTATCTTCCAAACAATAAGCATACAATTTAAAACCATACTTCATCTTGGTTTCTTTAATCAGCTCGAGAAACTTCATGCGCTCTTCGTTTGATTCAAACAAACATCGACTTTCCGTACTGCGTTGCCAAATATGGTATATGCCATACGGTGCAGCACCTCTTGCTTTCCTCGCCATAAACTCACCTGACTTTCATGCTAAGTATAGCAAACAGTCGAACTTAATTCAAGTACCGTCCCCGTATGTTTACAAATCATTTACAAATATGGTTTTTTAAAAGGAGAGTACTTTTTCTAAAAACCGCTTCAATTTTTCAGTCTGTGGTTTTTCGAGCATAGCCTTCGTGCCATGCTCAACAATTTTTCCTTCATCCATAAACACGATATAATCTGCGACTTCTCTTGCAAAACCGATTTCATGTGTCACGATTACAAAATCGATTTTTGCTTCCACCAACACTTTAATTGACATCAGCACTTCATGAGTCAAGATTGGATCGAGCGACGAAGTCGGTTCGTCCAGTAAAACCAGCTCTGGTCTTATGGCCAACGCCCGAACAATGGATGCACGCTGTGCTTGTCCACCGCTAATCTGATGCGGATTTCTATCTGCATGCTCTTCTAGTCCGAACTGTGTAAGCAACTCTTGAACTTCGGGCAACACGTCTTCCCTAGATCGCCCGTGCACCTTTTCAAGCACCAACATGATGTTTTCTGTGATGGACAAATGCGGAAACAAGTTATGGTCTTGAAAAACAAATCCGATTTTTTTTCGGTAGGCAGCGTCTTTTGACGTCTCGACGATGTGTCCGTTTACGGTTATAACACCTGAATCAAATTGCTCAAGACCAGCCATTAGGCGTAGCAATGTCGATTTGCCACTACCAGATGCACCGATGAGCGCCAACACTTGAATGTCTTTTAGCTCCAGATCCACATGGTCTAGTACAGGCGTCAAATTGTACAGTTTAATCAATTGCTCAATTTTTAAATTCATGATCCACCTTATAGTTCAGTTTATTTTCCAAATAGCGCACGAGCAATATCAAAGGAATGGTCAGAATCAGATAGCCTATGGTTACGACCATCAGTCCCTCAGGTATTCTAAAACTGATGGACATGACTGTCTGAATCGAGTTCAGGAATTCATCTGTCGCCATATAAGCAAGGAGTGCGCTACTTTTAATCGTCATCGCAAACTGTCCTGCTAAAGGCGGCAAAACTGTGGTGATTACTTGAGGAAAAACGATATATCGATAGGTTTGATATTTGGTGAAACCAAACATCTTTGCCGTTTGCCATTGATTGATATGAATGGATTCAATCGCACCTTTATAAATATCTGCGATGTATGCGCCAATATACAGCGCAAGTGTGAATACACCGATCCAAAACTTTGAACGGATGCCAAAAGCATTGCCGATGTAATAATATGCGATAATCGCAATCACGACGAGCGGTGTACCAAAGATAATCGTTTTGTGAATTTCTGACAAGTAATAGAGCACTTTAAATCTTGATTGGTGCATCATGTATAGCAAGAGCCCGACAAAAAGCGCCAATACCAAAGATACGGCGCTGATGGTCAAGGTTGTGAGCCAACCGTTTAAAATCACTTTATAATACTGTTCATAAACCGAAAAATCGACACTTTTTTCAAGTGCGTTCGTGGAGACAAAGTAAAACAACAATACATATAGACCAAATGCTATCAAAAAACTAGCCAGTTTCTTCATGACGTCCCCTCTTTAGAAGAAGAATTCCAAACCATAGAGCTTGAACTCATCCACTTTTTCTTTTAAATATGTTTCTCTAATTGTATCATATGTGCCATCGGTTTTGGCTTCTTTAATGAATGCGTTAATTTTCGATTTAAGCTCGTCTTCTCCTTTTCGAAGTGCGATGCCCCACCCTTTCGTATTTGGCAGTGGTTCAAGTACGGCTCTTGTCGTTTCAGGATAGTTGTTGTGATGTCTAATGATGGACAATGGATCGTAGATGAACACGTCTGCTTTGCCTTGTGCAACTTCAAGCACAGCTGAAGCTTCTTCGTCAATATTTCTAACTTGAGCATTTGGTGCATATTGAGCTGCCCATAACGCACCAATGGTACCTGTTTTTGAAGCGATGATCACTTCAGGATCATTTAGATCATCCGGAGATTGAACTTTTGAGTCTTTGTGGACGAGCATCATCAGTTGGCTATTGGTATAAGGATCTGAGAAATCAACGACTTCTTCACGCGCAGGGGTAATCGTCATCGAAGAGATGATCAAATCGATATTGCCTTGCTCTAGCGCCGGTATCAAACTCGAGTAGTCCGTTTCGACGATTTCGATTTCTCGACCTAAATATTCTCCAAGGGCTTCTGCGAGCATGACCGATGCCCCTGCTGGTTTTCCATTTTCGTCCTTTGTCTCAAAAGGTGGGTATTTAAGTTCCATGCCAACTCTTAAAGGCATGTCATCTGATTTGCTTTGACATCCAGATAATACAAACAGTGCT
>DMYC01000399.1 GCA_003482695.1 Clostridiales bacterium UBA8960 | reverse complement strand
ATCGTCGATTTTGAGATATTGAGCATGATGCCAATCGAACCGAGCATAATCAAGACGCTCGTTCCACCATAACTAATGAATGGGAGTGTAACGCCTGTAACGGGCATGGATGATGTGGCGACGGCATAGTTCATTAAAATTTGAAACCCTAACATAGTCGTTATGCCTGATGCAATCAGCGTTGAAAAGATATCCGGCGCGTTCATAGCAATTTTAACACATCGATACAGCAATATCAAAAACATTATTAAAAGGCCCACCGTTCCAAGCAGTCCAAGCTCTTCACCAATCGTTGCCAATATGAAGTCGTTTTGCGGCTCTGGAATATATAGTTTGTTTTGAGTGCTCATGCCGAGACCCACACCAAAAATGCCACCCGTACCTAGTGCATAAAGCGATTGGATTACTTGCCAAGATTCGTCGTTTTTGTACTTAAATGGATCCAAGAAGGCGATGAGTCGATTCACACGATATTCTGCATCGTGAACGAGCAGCCAACCGATGAGTGCGCCACCTCCTGAAAACAAGAACACATAATACCACTTTAAACCTGCAATAATCAGCATCACCGTCATGACGCCAGCTAAAATGACCGCAGTACTCATATTAGGTTGTCTCATGATGAGCAAAGTGACTACGGCTATTATTCCTATATATATGCCCAGTATTTTCGGGCGATTCATTTGTGAATGGTTTTTTTCAAGGCTGAAAGCAAAAAACATAATCATTCCGATTTTTGCAACTTCAGCGGGCTGGAACCCTTGCCCACCAACATAGATCCACCGCTGTGCATTGTTGACGACCGTTCCTCCGATCAGTACGTAGACCAATAATCCTATGCTGACGACAAATAACGGCAATGCGACTTTTCTATAGAATTTATAGTCGACCGCCGATGCGATTAACATTGTGATAACGCCTAAAATGATCCATTTTAGGTCTGTCGTGAAAAAATGCGTCCCATCGTTCATTTTGTCGATTGCATAATAATAACTTGAACTAAATACCATCAGCAATCCGAAAGAAACAAGACACATCGTGATTATGAGTAATGGGTAGTCCATTTTGTTTTGTTTCATAAAGCCCCCAAATCCACCTTTAACGCCTTCACACAATTTTTAAAATGCGTGCCGCGTTGCTCGAAATTTTCATACATATCCCAGCTGGCACATGCTGGTGACAAAAGGATTGCATCACCAGGTGATGAGTGCTTATATGCGGCTTTTACCGCTTCTTCCATACTGTCGACGAGTATCACATCGTCAAAATTTCTCTCGTCTGCAACTTTCTTTATGTCTTCTTTCGTCTCCCCCATCAAAATCAAGGTTTTGATTTTATGGTTAAAAGCGTCGAAAATCGGGCCATAATCACTCTTTTTGTCATAACCGCCCGCGATCAAATGCGTCGGTTGCTTCATCGCTTCTATCGCACAAACGGTTGAATCCGGATTAGTGCCTTTTGAGTCGTTATAAAATTTTCGGTCATGAATGATGCCTGTAAATTCGATTCGGTGTTCCACACCGGCAAAACGGGTAAGTGCAAGCCTGATGGAAGACACATCGATTCCGGAGAGGCGCGATATGAGCGCTGCAGCTAAAGCATTTTCTTCATTGTGACGCCCAAAAATAAGCATGTCATCAACGGCGCAAACGTCTTCTATATCCCCAAAGCAATTCAGTTTAATGTGGTCGTCCTCGATATAGGCACTCTGACCTTCTTTCGTAAGTCTGCTGAAAAAATGGACTTTTCCCTTCGAATTTTGTGCAAGTTTACGTGTTAAATCATCATCAAAATTCAGCACGAGTGCATCCTTTTCATCCTGATTTTCGAAAATGCGCGCTTTTGCTTCTATATAGTTTTCCATCGTTTTGTGTCGATTTAGATGGTCTGGTGTCAAATTTAGGACTGCAGCGACTTTCGCCTTGAAATCTACGATCGTTTCGAGTTGAAAACTGCTGATCTCCGTAACCATAAATGTATGCTCATCGCACTCTAACGCCTTCGAAACAGCCGGGATTCCGATGTTGCCGACGACAAAATGCGGCGTGTTTGACGCACTGAACATTTCACCTGTAAGTGCAGTCGTTGTCGTCTTTCCATTTGTGCCCGTAATGCCGACAAAAATACCTTTACAGAGCTTATAAGCCAACTCCATTTCACCGATAATCTGGACACCCGCTGATTTCATTTGATCGATAAAAGGCAAGTCCATCGGCACACCTGGACTCATAACCGCAAAATCATATTGATCAATCGCTTCAGGATGTCTTCCTAAAATATGTGAATCAATATAAGGCTTCACCTCATTTAAGATTTCTACGAGCTGTGCCTCTGTCTTGATATCCGTTATCGTCACTTTTGCCCCGAGTTCGTGTAGCGTTTTGATCGCGGATACACCTGACTTTGCAAGCCCTACTACGATAATGTTCTTATCTTTAAAACCCATTTTCATCCTCCATTATCTATAAATCAAGTAACTTACAAAACACATCAACACAGTGACAAATGAAAATCTCGATACGATTTTTACTTCATTCCACCCTAACATTTCAAAGTGATGGTGAATTGGAGCCATTTTAAAGAAGCGCTTTTTTGTTTTTTTATAAACGATGACTTGAATCATGACGGATAAGGTCTCTATAAAATAGATCAGTCCAAANNAAAGCGGCATTTTTAGCAGTATTGCCATGGCACCGACATAGCCACCCAGTGCCAGGGAACCCGTATCCCCCATAAAGACTTTTGCAGGATGCCAATTGAACTTCAAATATGCCAAAAGTCCGCCCGTCATCGCAGAAGAAAGTAAGACGACGGCTTCGTTGCCCTTTAAAATACCCATGATGAGAAAGAAAATCGAAACGATCGCCGTAATCGTCGCAGCCAGGCCATCGAGGCCATCTGTCAGGTTAACGGCATTGTCGATTGCGACGTACATGACGATTATTAGCGGAATGTACATCCAGCCCAAATCCACACTTTCGCTAAAAAAAGGAATAAAGGTTTCAGTGCCCCATGCAGTCGACGCATATGCAAAAATTACGGCGAGTAAAAACTGGAGGCCAAATTTTTGCTTTGCTTTTAAACCTTCATTATGCTTTTTAACGACTTTTAAGTAATCATCCAAAAATCCAACCGCGCCAAAAGAAAGCATAGCC
>DMYC01000147.1 GCA_003482695.1 Clostridiales bacterium UBA8960 | reverse complement strand
AGTAATAATCAAGTTCGGGATCCCCTTGTTTAATCAATACCTCAGAGAGAGCCAACATGGTTGCTACACCTGATGCATTATCAAGTGCTCCTGGATTGTAAGTCCCATCAAAATTATGACCTAAGTGGTCAAAATGTGCCATTATTACATATCCCGTCTCACCGGAACCATCAATCATCCCTACAACATTAGGCATTTCTATCCTGCTGAGCTCTACTTCCGTAAAAGCATGAAGAATCCCACCAGAATGGGAAAGGAGTGCCTCGACGACAGATTGTGAGACTTTATAAATCAACATGCCATCTTGGTTGTCGTTTTCAGTAACCATTCTAGAGTAAGGCGATAGTACAAAATACCCTGAGTTTTGCTGGTTGGATTCATAAAGCACCATCTTCGGTTTGTTTTTCTCAAGTAAAATGTGATTAAACAACGAATCATAGCTGATGTCCTTTATCGCATCAAGCGTGTACACAACGATGTCTGAATCTCCGAAATCATAAAGGTTTAATGGATCATCCATGATTTTAAACTGTCCGGAAAACTTGCCTTTTCCTTTTGCAAAATTGCGCGTGACAAACTCCACATAATCACGTCCAAAAACAAACTCGACCTTTTGGTCCACAGTTTCAAGAACCAAAGTGGTCTTGCTCAGTTTAATGGGGATAATTGCAGAAAAAGTCATAAAGTAGTTTTTTGCAAACGCTGGCGATTCGATGCCAATTTCCATCATCGAAGTTCGGATAAATTCTGCTGCCGCAATATTTCCAGGTGTTCCTGGAAATCGACCGTCAAATTCAACAGAAACGAGCTCAGACAAATATGATTTAAGCTTCAAAGCCGGAAATAGTGTCTCGACTTCCGTTTCCTGTGAATCATCTAAAACGATTTGAGCCTCTTCTCCTTGAACATTTCCCTTCATCGAAAAAGCGATGATGACTATCAATATTACGCCTATCAATAAAACGACTATTTTTTTCATAACCACCCATTCCATGAAATAAAGCTCAGAATCATAAGATGATCTTATCATTCTGAGCTAATATTATCATTAATTAAGACCCTTAGAGTTTTTCTATTGCATATTTCTCTTTTAAAGCTTCCACTTTTGTGATATAAGCCGCATTTTGCTTTTGGACCAACAATTGTTGATTGATTTGTCCTTTTACAACTTCAAGTGGCTGTGTCACTCCAGCTTGTTCACCAGTTTTCATGATGATGTGGTAACCAAATTGGGTTTTAACCGGACTAGAAATTTCGTCAATCGCCATAGCGAAAGTCGCCTCTTCAAACTCAGGCACCATCTGACCTTTTGAGAACATGCCAAGATCGCCACCTTGTTGATTGGATGGGCATTTTGAATACTTCACTGCAGCATCTGCAAAAGCCAATCCACCTTTGATTTCCTGTAGGATGTCTTGAGCTTCAGTTTCGCTATCCACAAGGATATGTGATGCACCAACTTGATCTTGCCCTTCAAAATAGTGCAAATTTTGGTTATAGAAATTTGAAATCTCATCTTCATCGACGTAGACGGATTCCACAAGTGTTTTTATGTTGAATTGCTTAAGCATGCTTTCTTTCATTTTCAACAACTCAGTTTGAAACGCTTCCGTTTCTTCAAGTTTTGTGTCAATCGCTTCAGCATAAAAAAGTTCTTGATAAATCAACTCGTCGAGAAGTCGGTTTTTTCCTTGTTCTCCTTGAAATTGACTTTGAACTTGTTGTCCCAATGTTTGGAAAAAGAAATTCAGATCCTGTTCTGTAATTTCTCTTCCGTTGACTTTTGCCAGTACTTTATTCGACATGATAAAACTCCCTTCGTTTTTCAGCAACCAAAAACATGGTCATCCAATGTTTATATTATCAAATTTAAACAAGAATGACCACCAAATTAATATGAATTTTTCATAAATCTCTCAAAGAACGTTTGAAAATCGACTTTTGAAATACCTAACGCTTCAAAAACACCATCTTTTAACAAGTTGTCATATCTGGTGAACTTCATAGCCTTCCACGCATAATGGTTGGCAAGGTGCACCGCTTGAATCAACTCTTTGTTGATGATTTTATCATTTAACGGGTCATGGTGCCATAAGGCCGCCTCTATCATAGGAAAAGGGAGTCCCCATAGGTTCAAGAGATGACCACCCAACTTCTCGTGGTTAAACCCGATTATCTCAACTTCAAGATCGTGAAAACTCAGATTGGGATTCTCTTTTATTTTTTTGTATATGAGATCAAACTCTTTTGGAAAATTGCTCATCAAGACAATGCTTCCAATATCGTGCAACAATCCCACAGAAGAAATGTTATTGTTCAGTTTCTTGCCTAACAAATCGACATACAATGCATTTAACAACTTATTGGTCGTTTTGACATGCTCCCAATGTATTTCTCTCGCCTTTGGATCTAAGCCATCGTTTCCAAAAACGGCGTTGGTCAATATGATGTTTTTGACATTCAATAGCCCAATGAACATGATCGCCTGTCTGATCGATCCGGTTTTGGCATTATAAAAAGCCGTGTTCGCCAATTTTAATATGTTCGAAGTAATTGCAGGATCTTCCTCGATCCGACTTGCAATTTCATCAACAGATGCGTTGTTCTCAATCATGGCAGACATTTGATAATAAACTTGAGGAACTGTCGGCAGATGTTTCAGACTGGACATCAGATTGATCAACTTCTTGTCCTTTACTTGTTCATCAATTTCCAAAACTTTTTCGATCAAACCAAAAAGTTCATCGATGGATGTGCTTTTACTGCATTGAAATTGTGAGCTGTTCATCACCTTAGGCAAATAGTAATCGGTATTCGACTGAATGTCGGATACACAAAAGCGTATGGTGTTTGGATACAGCATCTTAAGCTGATCCAGAACGCTTTTCTCAAGCTCATCACTTGATGAATCAACAATGGCAATATCGTATGACGCTTTCATAAACATAGCCTTTGCGCTTTCCCAATCCATTGCGTGATCAATCACAAATCTATGTGGAGATATTCTATATTCAACGTTTTT
>DMYC01000410.1 GCA_003482695.1 Clostridiales bacterium UBA8960 | reverse complement strand
CCTTGAGCCATCATTGCTTCAGCAACTTTCTTGAAGCCAGCGATGTTTGCGCCTGCAACAAGGTTGTAACCTAAGCCGTACTCAGCAGCAGCTTCCATAGAAACTTTGTGGATGTTAACCATGATTTGGTCAAGTTTAGCATCTACTTCTTCTGCAGTCCAGTTGTATCTCATAGAGTTTTGGCTCATTTCGAGAGCTGAAGTTGCAACGCCACCAGCATTAGCTGCTTTAGATGGGCCAACGATTACGCCGTTATCGATGAAGAAATCGAGCGCTTCGTTTGTACATGGCATATTAGCTGCTTCACAAACAAATTTAGTACCGTTAGCAAGGATTTTCTTAGCATCGTCGATTCTGATTTCATTTTGAGTTGCACATGGAATACAGATATCGCCTTTTACACCCCATGGTTTTTCACCTGGGAAGAATTTAGCTTCTGGATATTTGTCTGCATAAGGTGCAGCAATATCTTTACCAGATGCTCTAAGGTCTAATAAGAAGTCGATTTTTTCGCCAGCGATACCAGTCTCATCCAAGATGTATCCATCTGGACCAGAAATCGTGATGACTTTACCACCGAGTTCAGTTACTTTAAGTGCAGTACCCCAAGTTACGTTACCGAAACCTGATAATACGACCGTTTTGCCTTCAAACGTTGTGTTGTTTGCTTTTAACATTTCTCTTGTGAAGTACGTTACACCAAAGCCAGTTGCTTCTGGTCTGATGAGTGAACCACCATAAGATAAACCTTTACCTGTTAAAACGCCATTTTCGAATGCGCCTTTGATTCTTCTGTATTGTCCGTACATGTAGCCGATTTCTCTTCCGCCAACACCGATGTCGCCAGCTGGAACGTCTACGTCTGGTCCGATATGTCTATAAAGTTCAGTCATGAAGCTTTGGCAGAATCTCATTACTTCAGCATCCGATTTACCATTTGGATCGAAGTCTGAACCACCTTTACCGCCACCGATTGGAAGGCCAGTTAAAGAGTTCTTGAAAGTTTGTTCAAATCCTAAGAATTTGATGATGCTAAGGTTTACTGACTTGTGGAATCTGATACCGCCTTTGTAAGGTCCGATTGCGCCGTTGAATTGAACTCTGAAACCTCTGTTTACGTGAAGGTTACCAGCGTCATCCACCCAAGGAACTCTGAATAAAATTTGTCTTTCAGGCTCTGCCATTCTAGCGAGAAGATTAGCTTTTACATACTCAGGATGCTTTTCAACAACTTTTTCTAACGATTTGAATACTTCTTCTACTGTTTGTAAGAATTCTGGCTCATTTGCATTTCTAGCTTTAACTTGCTCAAATACCTCATGAATGTAGCTCATATCAAACATCTCCTTTAAAAAATGATATAAGGTTTCCCAAATGGCGCTTTGGCCATTACCTGGCGATAAAGATTGTTAAAAAAATATTAAGCCCCTTAACGCTTTTATATTAACACAATCCAATAACAGTGTAAACCATAATGACACTTAAATCCATAAACTTTTTGCAACAAATATTTCATAATTTTTGTGCCCGCAGGTAAAATGGTGTCCCAGCCGTCAAACCGATTGATTTTACATACCTATCAAAAAAAATGAATAGTCATACAATTTTGTGCGCAAAATTAATAATGATTATCATTGTATTTTCACGTTTTTAGGCAAAATAGTCGTTTTTTAAGTTGTTTATAAAACCATTTGAGTATTATAATGAGGTAACAAATGGTTGATTTCAACCAATGATGAGTTTAAGGAGGATTATACTATGTACGTAATTAATGATTCTTGTATTTCTTGTGGCGCATGCGAGCCAGAATGTCCAGTAAACGCAATCTCTGCTGGTGACAGCATCTACGTAATCAACGATGCTTGCATCGACTGTGGCGCTTGCGCTAACGTTTGTCCAGTAGACGCACCACAACCAGTTTAAAAAGCACTAAAAAGGGCTATCGAAAGATAGCCCTTTTTTTATTTGATTTCAAATTTTTCCGTATGGTATTGAACAATCTTACTGATGAACTTAAGTGCTGTCTTTTCTTCGTTGATGGTGATCTCGCTCAGAATAAACTCCAATTCTTTGCGTTGCTCTTCCACCAAAGCATCATACAACTCTTTTCCAGATGGTGTCAGCGCAAGAATCTGCCCTCTGCCATCTTCTTCATCCGGACATTTGACGAGGATCTTTAAACTAACCAAACGCTTGATCGTAGTCGTTAAAAAGTTTCGATCGACTTCCAACACTTTGATGAGATGGTTGAGTTTAACCTCGCCAAGCTCGCCCACTTGCTTGAGGAGCAACACTTCAGCCAGATTCAATTTGACCTTCAAACTGTTTTTATAGTAGCCCTTTTTATCTTGAGCGAGTGTTTTGATATAAAGTCGATCGAGCATATGCGCGATTTCACGGGTATAGTTAGCCATAATTTTCCCCTTTAAGCGCTGTTAGCGTTTAATAATAAGTGCTTCTCCCATACCACCACCGATACAAAGCGTCGCAAGTCCATATTTGCCATCTCTTTTAGTGAGCTCGTGAATCAAAGTCACTAAAATTCGATTTCCAGATGCGCCAATCGGATGCCCTAGTGCGATTGCGCCGCCATTCACGTTGACGATCTCAGGGTTAAAGCCGAGTTCCTTGCCCACTGCAAAGGCCTGTGCGGCAAACGCTTCATTTGCTTCGATAAGGTTTAGGTCATCTACGCCAATACCCGCTTTTGCAAGCGCTTTCTTAGTCGCAGGCACTGGACCCATACCCATAATTTTTGGATCAACGCCAGCTGATGCGTGCGCTGCAATTGTGCACAGCGGCTTAATGCCGAGCTCGTCCGCTTTTTCTTTGCTCATGACGATGACGACCGATGCGCCGTCGTTGATACCTGAGGCATTGCCGGCCGTTACAGAACCACCTTCTTTTTTAAAGGCAGGTCTAAGCGCTGCTAGTTTTTCAACTGTCGTTTCTTTTATATATTCATCTTGATCAAATGGAATCGGGTCGCCTTTTCTGTTTGGCAACATAACCGGAACAATCTCGTCCTTAAATCTGCCGTTCGCTCTTGCTTCAGATGCTTTTCTTTGTGAATGGTAGGCAAGTTCGTCTTGCTCTTCTCTAGTGATGCCATATTTTGCGACGATGTTTTCAGCTGTAACACCCATATGGTAGTTGTTGAATGCATCCCAAAGACCATCCATTACCATTGTGTCGTACATTTCTCCGTTGCCCATTCTTTGGCCCCATCTAGCGCCTTTGAAAAGGTATGGTGCCATGCTCATGTTCTCAGTACCGCCAGCGATGATAATGTCACTTGAACCTGCAACGATGGCGTCATAAGCAAGCGATACGGCTTTAAGACCCGAACCGCAAATCATGTTGATCGTCGTACAAGGCACTTCAACCGGATAGCCGTTCTTAACCCAAGCTTGTCTAGCAACGCCTTGTCCATAGCCCGCTTGAATGACAGAACCCAAAATCACTTCGTCCACTTTTTCAGGTGCAAGTCCGATTTTCTCTAGGGCGCCTTTGATGACCGTTGCGCCTAGCTCAGCCGGTGCAATATCTTTTAGCGAACCGCCAAAAGAGCCGATTGCTGTACGTACAGCACTTACGATGACTACTTCTTTCATAATTTGTTCCTCCCTTTGTCTGATATCCCTTTTTGATGCAATCCCTAACAGATATTTTATCAAAAAAAAGAGATAAGGTCATCCCTTATCCCACGTTTATAAAGTAATTTTTTTTACTCTTCGATCTTCTTACCTTCTTTAAGGAAGTAAGAAACGGTCAACAAGTTGTCAATCAGGTGGATATTTTCGACGACGATATCCGATTTTATTTTTAAATCAATCGGTGCAAAATTCCAAATCGCCTTGATTTTCGTCTTTTGAACCTTGTCTGCCACGTCTTGCGCGCCATCTCTGCTTGTACATATGTAGACAATTTCAATGTTGTTTTCTTCAACATACGATTCAAACTTGTCCATGTCGAGCACATCGACATTGTTGATTTTTAAACCAATGAGTTTTGGGTTTACATCGAACATCGCTTGCAATTTAAAGCCCAATCGCCCAAAGCTCGTATAATTGGCGAGTGCTTGGCCAAGGTTTCCAGCGCCGACGATCACGACGTTGTACGTTCTCGTTAAGCCGAGGATTTTTCCTATTTCGTTATATAAATCTTCTACGTTATAACCATAGCCTTGTTGTCCAAAGCCGCCAAAGTTGTTTAAGTCTTGCCTGATTTGAGACGCTGTAAAGCCAATCGTTTTGCTGAGTTCTTTGGATGAAATGCGCTTTATGTCATTGTCTAACATCTCTTTTAAATATCTATGGTACTTTGGAAGTCGTCTAATTACTGCAATCGAGATATTTTTTTCCTTCATAATTCCACCTCTTCGTCCGGACTTTTATACTAAATTATAACACTTTCCACGAAAGTCTGTCAAATATATAACAAGGTCGTTAGACCCTCGAATCTCTTTTTATTTTATACGATTTGAGCTATAATATCTAGAGACTTAGTTAAATTTAGTTAAATTTTTATTTTGGAGTATACCAATGATTGCACTTTCATGCACAAACTTAAGCAAAACTTATGGCATAGAGCCCATTTTAGAAGATATAGGATTCACCATTAACGCCTTTGACAAAGTAGGTCTCATAGGTGTCAATGGCGCTGGAAAGACGACGCTTATGAAGATTCTCATGGGTATTGAAACCAAGGATTCAGGAGATATTTTCATCGCAAAGGACTTTAGCGTAGGATACCTGGAGCAGAATACAAATTTGGACATTTCACATTCAGCGTACGATTATTGTGAAGAAGTGTTCTCAGATGTCTATGACATCGAGCAAAAATTACGCGCCCTCGAACTCAAAATGCAAGATGACCATTCAGAAGACGTTTTAAGCGAGTATAGCCGTCTACAAGATCAGTTCGAACAAATGGACGGCTACTCGATCAGCAGTCGCATTCGCGGAGTATTGAGCGGCCTTGGATTTTCAGAATCCGATTATCTAAAACCCATCAACCAACTCAGTGGCGGCCAAAAATCTAGGGTCGGGGTTGCGAGACTTTTGCTGAAAAAGCCCGATATTTTGCTTCTCGACGAACCTACCAATCATCTAGATATTGCTGCGATCAAATGGCTTGAAGGGTTTTTAAGTGATTATAAGGGGACGATTATCATGATTTCACACGACAGATATTTCCTCGATCAAATCGCGACGCGGATCTTCGAGATTGAAGATTGTGAACTCTCTACCTATAATGGCAATTATTCGTCTTTTATTGTACAAAAAAAGGCGCTTTTCGAAGCGGAACTCAAAAAATATGAAAAGCAGCAAGCAGAACTGATAAAACAAGAGACGCTCATTCGAAAATTCAAAGAGCGCGGCACTGAAAAACTGGCAAAACGCGCCCAATCTAGAGAAAAACGACTTTCACACATGGAGATTCTAGAACAGCCCAAACTCTTCAAAGCACATTTTAAGATCGATTTGAAATCTGGCATGAAAAGCGGTAAAGATGTTCTGGTGGCTAGAAACTTACAAAAATCATATGGCGAGAAGCCCGTTTTTCACGATGTGAACTTCGAAATATATAAAGGCGATCGCATCGGACTCATCGGCCCAAATGGCGTGGGAAAGACGACCCTTTTCAAAATCCTGCTTAGCCAAATTGATCTAGGCTCCGGTGAGCTGCTTT
>DMYC01000385.1 GCA_003482695.1 Clostridiales bacterium UBA8960 | reverse complement strand
CTCGTAACCATCATACTCGGCATTAGCGGCGTCGTCGCGATACTGATCATCATTTCGCTGAAATTGCAACGCGACCTCATCCTTACAAAAGAAAAGGAACGCCTTATTTATATCGACCCTTTGACAGGCATTCATAATCGAAACTATTTTAACCTCATCGAGTCGTCGATTGATCAAAAGCCATTTCCTCAGACTATTTACGTTCTAGATATCAACCAGTTAAAACTGATCAACGACTCTTATGGGCACTTAAGTGGTGACCGCTTGATCGATAGCGTCTCAAAAATCATAATTGAAACGGCAAAATCGTTTAATGGCACTGCGTTTAGGATGGGTGGCGATGAATTTGTTTTATTGTTCTTTGAATGCACACCTGAAAAAATCGACCTCATCTATAGCCATTTAAAAGACACATTCAAGGCGACCCCTCTTTACGAAATCGACTCAGGTTCCTTAATCCTAAGTTCGCTCAAAGTCGCTATCGGTTTCAGTAGTAGATCCGGAGCCGAAAAACCCTTTGAGCAGTGTTTCAAAGAGGCGGATCAGGCGATGTATGAAAATAAACGAAATGAAAAATNNATCAAGGGGTCCGACCCCTTGATCATTTCTTTGATTATTTCAATTTTTTTATAACTTCAGAAGGCAACACATCTTCAAGCTTACTCACGCGCTGTTGACCCTCTCGGGCCAAATCTTCACGCATCAGGTTGTTTGCTTTTTCCACGACCTCTTTCAGTTCACGTGCGGACAGCAGACTTGCTCCAGCACCTCTAATAATCATCTGTTGAAGGCCATCGGACGTTGCAACAGTGACTTCATATATATCCCGATTCATATGAGCAAATTTCTCGATATAATGATCGGCCGTTTGAGCCTCGCTCGTATAGACGAGATAGATGTTGTGATATTTAACGACTTCCTCTCGGCGGCCTTCTACCTTATAGGCATCAAAAACAACCACCACTTCACATCTTTTGATGCCCTGATAATTGCTCAGTATATCGAGCAACTTCGCTTTTGCACCATCCATATTGTCTTCGGCAAGCGCTTTGAGTTCTGGCCATGCAAAGATGATGTTGTAACCATCAACTAGCAAATACGCTTTCTGAGTCGCTTTTGGTTTTGCAACGTAGCGAGACGACTCATAATAACTTTCTCTTGCTGACTTATGTTTCGTCCATACGGTTTTTTTGCCTTGATTCGCATTGTAAGTACTGTTGACGATTTGATCAATCTCTTCTAAACTCAGCCACTTGTCACCAGCCATTGGCTCATATGGCATTTCCCCCTCCTCGTTACTCTGGGGAGCCTCTTTCAAATGCTGCTCAACATGCATTTGCGATTTGACTTCATACCAAGGGACGACATAGCCTGAACCCTGTGTACAAAATATTGAATCTGAGGGATTATCAACATCTCGATCTGGATGATACCCTGATTTTTCCACAACCTCACAAGCATTATGACAAAGTCCATATCCATTCAAAGAAGTATAAAGCCGCCCTTGACCTTTAGTAAATGCGACGACATCGAGTTGATAATTGCGCATCGTGGCAACAGGACAATTCCCCTTTAGTGTCGTAAAATCGTCTCTGCTCTCTAAAATTTCGCAAACACCATGCATTTTTTCGACATCTGTCATCGCCCTACCAACCAAAATCGTCGGCAACTCGAGTTGAAAAGCATAATAAGGCTCAAGCAATACAGATGTCGCCTCCATAAGCCCTTGGCGAACCGCTCTAAAAGTCGCTTCTCTAAAATCGCCACCCACCGTATGTTTATTGTGCCCTTTCCCTGCAACCAAAGTAATGCGCATATCCGTCAATACAGCACCCGTCAAAACGCCAACATGATCTTTTTCACGCAAATGGGTCAAAACTAAATTTTGCCAATTTTTCCCCAGTATTTCTTCCCGACATTCCGTAGCAAATTGGAGACCGCTTCCAGGTTCGCCGGGCTCTAAAAGCAAATGAACCTCCGCATAATGTCTAAGCGGTTCAAAATGACCCACACCATATGCCTTATCTGAAATCGTCTCTTTGTAGACGATTGAACCTTCACCAAAAGTCACATCCACACCAAAACGCTCAGCCAATAGACTTGCCAAAATTTCAAGCTGAACCTCACCCATAATCTGAACGTGAATTTCCTGAAAACGCTCATCCCATTTAAACTTGAACTCAGGCTCCTCCTCTTCAAGTTGGCTGAGCTTCGGCATCATCAACCTCGCGTCTTGCCCCTTCGGTAAAATCACCAAAAACGATAAGACAGGTTCTAAAATCGGCTCAGATGGGCCTTCTTCAAATCCTAGCCCCTCCCATGGCATCGAGCGGCTCAGACCTGTTACAGCACACACGGCTCCTGCGGAAACCTCGTTAACCGCTTCATACTTCGTCCCTGAGTACACGCGGATTTGATTCACTTTCTCTTCCCACGAACGGCCTTTCAATACATCTTTGACCTTTAAAGTGCCACCTGTTATTTTCATATGCGTCAAACGGGTACCAGACTCATCTCTGGCGATTTTAAAAACCCTCGCTCCAAAAGAATCAGGGTAAGTCGGGGGCACCAAAAATTCTGCCAGCCCATTCATAAACGCCTCAACCCCATCCACTTTTAGCGCTGACCCAAAATAACAAGGAAATACCTTGCGCCGCTTAATTGAATCTTCAATAAGTGAAGAGCCAATTGTATGTGTTTCAATATAAGACACCATCATCTTCTCATCGCACATCGCAAGCGCATCATAAAAAACATCCAGTTCTGGGGTACCAAAATCCACACATTCCTGTGCGAGTTCACTTTTTAATCGATGCATGACCACACTTTGTTCTGTACCGGGCTGATCCATTTTATTCACGAAAATGAAAACGGGGATATCATATATTTCAAGCAAACGCCATAATGTTCTTGTATGACCTTGTACACCATCAGCGCCGCTCACTACCAAAATGGCATAATCGAGCACCCTAAGTGTACGCTCCATTTCAGCAGAAAAATCCACGTGTCCTGGTGTATCAAGTAACGTAATCATGTAGTCTCTAAATTCAAAGATGGCCTGCTTCGAAAAAATCGTTATTCCACGCGTCTTTTCGAGCGCATACGTATCTAAATAAGCGTCCCTATTATCGACACGCCCCATTTTTTTTATTTTGCCACTCAAATAAAGCATGCTTTCGGATAAGGTCGTTTTCCCCGCATCTACATGTGCTAAAATGCCTACTGTCATTTTTTTCATCAATATCATCCCTTTGTCTGTACATAACTGTATTTTCCATTATAATGGAACTAATAAAATAATCAAGAACGAGGTCTATATGCAAACATTTATCCAGCTCATGCTCGACTCTGGAAAGACCGGAATCGAGTTATCCCTATATGTACTTCTGCCGATCATGGTCATCATGATGGCAATTATGAACGTCCTAGATAAAAAGAATATCCTCAACTTTGTCGCAAAGGGCTTCGCACCGCTTCTTATCTTGTTCGGATTGCCGGGACTTGGCGTATTTGCCATCCTTCAAATCCTTTTGATAAGTTTTGCTGCACCGGTTGCAACACTGAAAATCATCGATAATGACGAAACCATTAGCGACGCAGGTGTTGCCGCAACGCTCGCTGCAATACTCGTCATGGCACAAGCCAATGCCGCCTTTCCACTCGCTGCAGTTGGCTTAAACCTTCCAGTAAGCATGGCCACATCACTAATCAGTGGCCTCATCGCCAGTTTTATCTCATTTAAAGCTGCCGGGGGACATCACGCACGAGCGGCCTACACCCCTTTGACTCAAAAAGTCGAACAAAGCAAAAAACTGATTCCCCTATTGTTTGAAGGGGGAGAATCAGGTCTTAATATCGTCCTGAAGTCCATTCCACCACTGATTATCGCCGTTTTCTTTGTGAACATTTTTAAAGCGACAGGCGTCATCGTCCTTCTCGAACAAGTATTTGGACCTGTCCTTACACTCGTTGGCATCCCAGCCATCGCTGTACTTCCCATCGTCACCAAATTCATCGCAGGCGGAACAGCCATGATGGCCATCATACTCGACCTTATGAAAGACGGCCTTATGACTGCAACAGAGCTCAACCGCGTCGCGGGATTCACACTCAACCCACTTGATCCGGTAGGCCTCGCCATCTTCGTCGCTACCGGACCACGTGTGGCAAAAGTCGTCAAACCTGCGATCTTCGGTGCCGCTTTAGGCATTCTCTTTCGAGGCATGATGCATCTCATCATCTTTTGATCCAAAAACCGCCGATACGCCCCTCTAAACTCAAATCGTAAGGCATCACCAATGAGGCGTTTTGTTCGGGAAAGAACATGGCTATTGCCGATAAAATTTCAAGTAGCGTATGTCTACAGCCCTCTGAGCGCTTAAGGACATACGCTTCTTTTGATGCTTCTGGTGTCAATGAAAAGCGCATCATACCCGCATCTCCTTTAGATATCGCCAAATATGCATCCTCTTTTTTCACGAACTGAATTTCGTCACCCTGCCACGAGAGATGATCCTTAAATCTTAGTTGGGCAAGCGACGTGAAAATAAAAGATTCTCCATCGATCGGATTCCACGTGTTAAACCAATCCGGGAAACCTTTGATTATGCCGAACCATGGCGTATAAGCCTCTTTGACAAATCCGGTTTTTGTCGCTAAACCTTGCGACTTGAAATTCTTCATCGTAATTTCGACAAACGCCGTTAAACCTCTTGCTGTCATTTTATTCAAAATGTCCAAAGTCACCCAATAGCCAAGGCCTTTGTGCCTAAATTTATCAAGCGTGAACATATAACCTATTGAATGGTCTTCGTGAACAAGCACATAGCTAGCCAGTTCACCATCCAGATAAATGGCTGATGTAGGTCGATTCAAGATGGCGTCTTTGAAGCGTTCAAGCGATCCCTCTTGCTGATACTCATAACGGTCATCGATGCCTTGCGCTTCACCCATGGGCACATTTACGATTTCATAAGGGCAATCTTTAAGCAAAGCATCTATATCGACACTGTGTTGACCATATACATACCGTTCAGTCGGTTCACACCAGTGTAAAAAATGGTCTTTGTAGATGGCCTTTGCAAGTTCACCTTCAACTGCAGAAAAGCCATAGAAGCCATCCTCACGCGACTGAAGATGTCCACATATCACATCATGGTCACCCGTCACATAATTGAAATAACCATGTTCGACCCAAACCGAACCCGTCGTTTCATCGAAATGCATTTTGTCATCTGTGTTCTCTATTATACCGATTACATTATGCGGTACTAACTTGCTTTTCTTTACCCTTTCGATGACTTTAATTTTGTCCTCTGTTTCTTTCATCGTCATGCATCACCTCACTTTAACAATCTTTCTACGACTTCTACCGTCTCGAGCCCTGATTCGAAATCCACCACTTTAGACGTTCCTCCGACTATTTTAACATACAAGGCGTCGATGAGCCTCAGTGAAGCGTCTAAATCTTCGAGTGCAATCTGTGTGCGTTTACTCGAATCCGTCATGTAAAGATCTCTCCAGTTTACCAGCTCAACAGTCCCTAATGTGCCATAAATTTTAAGCTTGATATCTTCTTGGTGACCCACACCTGAAAGTCCATTAAACAAAATCGGGTATTGTCCATCCACGCGTCCCGTTGCGATTAGACTGATTTCTGAATGTTCATCGTCCACATAACGCGGAAAGCTCGACAAAACTTCAATCGGTCCAAACAGATGTAAAACAAGCTGGATAAAGTGTGTAAACACCTCTCGTGTGAATCCTCCCTGATCTTTAGAATCAATCCAGGGGTTGACTTGCCAAAGTCGTGGCCAATTTGGAAATATCCCGTGAATTTCCATGCCCATAATGACGCCGAGCTCACCAGAATCAAGCATTTTGCTGATTTTATCGTATGCAGACGTGTAGTTCAGAGGAAAATTCATAGCATTCACGATCGGCTTATCCTTAACGGCATTAAACATGTTTTCAGCTTCAATGACAGAATTTGCAAGTGGTTTTTCACATAAGATATGTTTGCCCGCATCGATGATTTTGAGCGCCATTTCGTGATGGTACTTTGGCGGCA
>DMYC01000379.1 GCA_003482695.1 Clostridiales bacterium UBA8960 | reverse complement strand
AATTCATAAAAAAGAAAACCGAAGCATCATCTTTGAGGGGTATAACCTCGGTCAAGGTGAAATCGCAGGGTTTCTTAAAACCCTAGAAGTAGGGGAAACGAAGCAGTCGCCCATGATAAGGTCACCGGAGCGCGATACGATCAGCTCGTACATCGCTTACCATGGTGATGACCATTACCTCATCGGCAGATTAAGTCTGGACCGGATCAATGAACTGATGGCAACCATCGCATCGGCAAGAGGCATATCCATCACCATCACCTCAGGCGCAGGCTATGTCCTATCAAGCACCTCCCAAACGCTTCCGTTTGAGATCGCACCGGATTTGGCGGGTTATCAAATATTTGGGGACGAAACGTATATCGTCATAAGAGAAAAAATGCAAAGGCTTGGCAACGATATGATTCTACTCGTGCCTTTTGCCCGGGTATCGCGAATTTTCAATTTGCTCGGGACATCGTTCCCGATTTTCATCGCCGCCTTTTCAATCTTCGTCATCATCAAAGTCCTATTTTATGATCGAAACATCACAAGACCACTGGTGGTCTTTTCGGAGAAACTCTCCGTTTGGCGGGGAAACGGACAATTTTTAGAAGCTGAGGCACCCCTTTTCAACACGCTTGAGATGCGGCGCATCATCGATGTGTTCAATAAAAAGACAGAGGAAATCAACGCCTATATCGACGAGCTCAGCGCACTTAATACCGAACTGGAAGTTAGGCAGTCGCTTTATAGGGACCTCGTGGAAAACGTGGATGAAATCATCTATAGCCTTGATGCAGAGGGCAAAATCACATCCATCAACAGAGCGTTTGAGCAACTGCTTGAGCGCGATAGAAACCGCATGATGGGCAGAAGCATGATGGTTCTAGCAGCTAAAGATGGTCAGGAAGAAATGATCAGGCAGAAGTTCAAGTACGTCAAAGAGCGCCACGAGAAAGTCACGTTCAACTACAGAGCAACCGATGTGAACATCAATATCCGCTACTTCAAAATCACCTGGATTCCACAACTCGATGAATTCGGAGGGCTTAAGCAAGTCTTGGGCACACAAACCGAAATCACGGAACTGATTAACACGCAAGCATCGCTTCGGCGCATATTTGAAAATGAGAAGCGGAAACTGGAAAGTATTGTCGACGCAAAAAACGAAGCACTCAGCAATGTACTCAGCGAGCTTATAGAGAAGGAAAAATTGGCTTCACTTGGCCATTTGGTATCCGGCGTTTCGCATGAAATCAACACGCCTTTAGGGGTATCGGTGCTTGCCAACTCATATCTCGAAAAAGAGAGCAAGGAAACGCGGCGGCTTCTGGCATCCGGTGAACTAACCTTAGTGGGGCTAAACGCACACCTCGATAAAATCGACGAGACGACGGCGATTCTGAACGCGAACCTAAACCGCGCGGTAGCCCTCGTTAAGAGTTTTAAGGAAATAGCGGTTAGGCAAAATATTGAAGAACTCGAGACGTTCAACGTACGTCAGTACATCGATATGGTCATGCTGTCGCTTAAACACGAATACAAAAACCGAGCAATCAGTTTTAACGTGGATTGTCCTGAGGATTTAACATTATCCACATACCCGGGTGCACTCTCGCAAATCTTGACAAATTTGATCATGAACGCGCTGAATCATGCTTATGATCCGGGTGGTTGGGGTACTATCAAAATAAGTGTGAGTAAAACGGAGGACGTCGCTCAAATCGTTTTTGAAGACGATGGCAAAGGCATGCCAGCTGAAGTCGTAGAGCGCATTTACGAACCGTTCTTTACCACGAATCGAGGCAGTGGCGGCAGTGGCCTTGGCCTCAACATCGTCTATAACATCGTAACCGGCCAACTGGAAGGCCGCATCAAATGTACCAGTGTCCCTTCGAAGGGGACGCGATTTGAAATAGAATTCAGCACTGCAGAAAAGCAGTGAAAGGAGCACCCTATGGCATTTGACTTCTTAAAACCAAATGAAACGAGGCCAAACCATTCTCGAGGCACCTTCAAAATCTTGATCGCCGACGATGACCCCGAAGTACACGCCATCACGAAAATGGTCCTAAAGGATTTCACGTTTGAAAATAAGGGGCTACTATTCTTCGACACGTACTCAGGCGAGGAAACAAAGGCGCTGATGGCCAGCGAACCGGACATCGCCATCCTTTTTTTGGATGTCGTCATGGAAGAGTCGCATGCAGGGCTTAAAGTCGTCGAGTTCATAAGGGAAACGCTTCAGAACAGGGTGGTCCGCATCGTCCTAAGAACGGGTCAACCGGGAGAAGCCCCAGAAGAAACCGTCATTCGGGAGTATGATATCAATGACTACCGTCTCAAAACAGAAATCACCGTGAGCAGGCTCTATACCATCATGTACACGGCACTGCGCGGCTACTCCGATTTAAAACGCATAGAGCTTCATAAAAAAGGGCTTGAGAAAATTATAGAATCGAGTTCGAACATTTTTAAGAAAGAGTCCTATCATGCGTTTCTGAACAGCATTTTGACCGAGCTCAGCAACTTCTACGAAGAAGGCACCGACCTGATTTACCTTAGGGACGTGAGCGGGTTTGTGGCGCTTGAAAAAAGCGAGCAACTTGTGATCGTGGCGGCTACCGGAAAGTACGAAAAGATGATTGGCACACCTATTTTAGAGGTTAATCATCTGGCGGCGATCCACGAACTGCTGACCAATAATGATTCTGATAAGCAAATGGAAATTATCGACGATTGGTACATCATACGCAGCTCGGGTTCAAGCGATCAAAAGAACATCATCCTCATAGAGGACCCCCATAAAGTGTTTGATGTGGAACTGATTAAATTGTTCCTCACCAATTACTCAGTCGCACTGGACAACTATATACTCAACAACATGATCTACGAAACGCAAAGGGAAATCATCATCACACTCGGTGAAGTGGTTGAAAAGCATTTCGACGAAACATCCAATCACGTCAACCGCATGTCGGAAATGATGTATCGTTTCGCTAAGCTCGTCGGCTATCCGCATATGGAAGCGGAGATGATCAAAGTGGGGAGCACGCTCCATGATGTGGGCAAAATCGGCATACCGGATTCGATCCTCAAAAAACCGGGCAAGCTGACGCCTGAGGAGTTTAAAGTCATCATGAAGCATACCGTCATTGGACATAAAATCCTCTCAAG
Organism: Clostridiales bacterium UBA8960; assembly: GCA_003482695.1. Classification (GTDB taxonomy): domain Bacteria; phylum Bacillota; class Clostridia; order Peptostreptococcales; family Acidaminobacteraceae; genus Fusibacter_C. Next base: position 2,941 of record DMYC01000379.1, on the reverse strand, counting down.
GTCGGATCTTGAAATCATAAAACTGGCATCCGATATCGCGCTGAACCATCATGAAAAATATGACGGCTCGGGTTACCCGGATGGGCTTTCAGGTGAAAACATCCCGAAACTTGCACGCATGTTGGCCATTTTGGATGTTTTCGACGCCATGACGCACCAGCGCGTCTATAAAGACGCAGCCCCCGAGCTCGACGCACTCAGGTACATCGAAGACCAAAGTGGACGACATTTCGATCCTGAGCTGGTGGCGGTGTTTATAGAAAATCTAGAACATATCACGAAAGGGTAAAGAAGAATACGCCTAGCATCTTGCAAGGCGTTTTTCCATGTGGTACGATAGCGATAGCCAGTCAGGGGAGGTCACAGTATGGATTTTATAACCGCTTATATCTATTCGATCGTTTTCATACTCGGTGCGACCATAGGGTCTTTCCTAAACGTCTGTATTTACAGGATACCAGCTGGCCTGAGCATCGTTAAGCCAAGGTCCAGATGTGGTTCATGCGAACGCAGGCTCACGGCAAGAGACCTCGTTCCGATTTTAAGCTGGGTGCTTTTAAAGGGGAAATGCCGCACTTGTGGATCGAAAATCTCGATTAGATACCCGCTCGTCGAAGCGCTTGAAGGGCTGCTATTTGTCCTCGTTTTTATCCGATTCGGACTTGCCATGATGACACCCATCATGTGGCTGTTTTCGGCGATCATGACGGTGGTGTTTTTCATCGATCTCGACCATCAGATCATCCCCAACAAAGTGGTGTTGTTCGGACTTGTGGTCGGCATTTTGCCTGCGCTTTATGCGTGGTTTGGCGAGGGTGGCTATCCATTTTACTTCACTGAGCGTCTATTTGAACCGCTGCTTGGGCTTGCCGTACCGTTTCTACTGATGCTCTTCATGGCGCTTTTTTCGGTGGTGCTATTCAAACGCAGTGGACTTGGCATGGGTGATGTAAAGATATATGCGGTGATTGGACTCTTTTTAGGATGGGGATATGCGCTCCTCAGCATCTGGATCGCTTTTTTCCTAGGTGGGCTGTTTGGAATCGTTTGGATCTTCGTACTGAAGAGACCGAAAGAGGCGATGATTCCCTTTGCGCCGTTTATCGTCATCGGCAGTATGGTCGCCATGTTATATGGATATGACATTTTAACAGTTATATACAGATAAGTAAGTGGGAAGAGGCACTAATCCTTGTGGTTTTTTTGACGAAAATGTATGTTAGGACGCGATATATTGCATTTACAAGTGAATATTCATAGTGTATAATCGAGATAAATATAAATATCTTTGGCAAACTGTATGAAAGTGCAGGACGCAAAGTCAGAAGTCTAAGACACATGTGCTATGATGGTTCTACTGCAGTTTATGAACTGCAGTTTTTTTATATCTGTTTTTGTCAATGACAAAAGGGTATATAGTAAGTACATGGCAACTATTCTATATTACAATATAGTTATAAGGCTGCACTACATTTCATAAAACGGATGGTAGATCAATGGCTAAAACAAAAATGAGACTCGGTGATATCCTCGTCAAAGACGGCATCATCACAGAAGAACAATTATATAAGGCGCTTAGTCTACAAAAGGGCACGAACAACAAACTCGGTGCGATACTCATGGCGCAAGGCTGGCTCACGGAGGATCAACTTTTTAGAGTCCTAGAAGAACAATATCAAATTCCTTTTATAGACATCAACACGATTTACATCGATCCAAAACTGCCTAAACTCATCAGCGAGATTCTCGCGAGAAAACATATGGCGATTCCGGTTAAAATGGAGAAAAACCGAATCACCATCGCCATGGTGGACCCACTTGATATCATCGCAAAGGACGATATTCGGATAACCACCGGCATGGAAATCGACGTGGTCATCAGTGCACAACAAGATATCGCCCGTGCCATCAACCGCTACTATGACTCATCCGAAAAAGCGGAGCGCGCTGTGGAAGAGTTCCAGTCACAAGCGGGTGATATGGATGATGACATAGAGGAAGAGGATGCGGATGTTACAAATGCACCGATGGTCAGACTCGTCAACACCATCATCTCACAAGCCGTCAGAAGCAAAGCCAGTGACATCCATATTGAGCCGCTTGAGAAAAACGTGCGCATCAGATACCGCGTGGATGGCGAACTGAGGGAAGTTATGGCGCCGACGAAACAGACGCATTCCGCCATCGTCACACGTATAAAAATTCTAGGCAAAATGAACATATCGGAAAAACGCATCCCTCAAGATGGCCGCGTTGAAACCCTTATTGAAGGCATCCCGATCGATATGCGTATTTCGATCCTGCCTACCGTTTACGGCGAGAAAGTCGTTATTCGTATCCTAGACAGGAGTGCGCTCGTGACGCGAAAGGAAGACCTCGGTTTTTCCGACTACAACCTCACGCAGCTCGATAAAATCATGAAAGTCCCTGAAGGCATCATCCTCGTCACCGGCCCGACAGGCAGTGGTAAGACGACGACGCTTTATGCGATGCTGAAAGAACTCAATAGAGAATCAAAGAACATCATCACGGTGGAAGATCCAGTAGAGTACAGACTCGATGGCATCAATCAAGTTCAGGTTAACGTCAAAGCGGGCCTCACGTTCGCAAACGGACTTAGGTCTATTTTACGTCAAGACCCTGACATCATCATGGTCGGTGAGATTCGAGACGCGGAGACTGCGGAAATCGCCGTCAGAGCCGCCATCACAGGCCACGTGGTACTTTCCACCATCCATACCAACGACACGGCAAGCACCATCTCGCGTCTCGTGGACATGGGTATAGAAAGCTACCTGATTTCATCCTCTGTCGTGGGCATCATCGCCCAGCGCCTCGTTAAAAAGCTGTGCCTCAAGTGTAAAACTTCACATGTGGCATCACCGGACGAACTGAAAATACTCAGATTGCCGATTGACCAGCACGTGCAAATTTCAAAAGG
>DMYC01000216.1 GCA_003482695.1 Clostridiales bacterium UBA8960 | reverse complement strand
CAGCGGTACTTTTTTCACAAACAATTTTTTCTCACTGGGCTCGAGTATTTGGTCTTCAAAGTACATGATGAGTGCATTATGGCTTCGCCTTATTGATAGCCGATCATCAATCCTGCACATTGAACCCGTTCTTTTCAGCCGTGCAATTTGATTGATTTGATCATAAGAGAGATTGGTCAAGTTGCCTTTCATTCGCTTTACTGCGTAACGTATCAACTGGTTCTTTTCAGCAGGGTGTAAGGCGTCATAAACGGTTGTTCCAATCGTCACCACATCATTTTCATATGTACAACATTCATGAAAGCGCTTTTCATTTTGATCATGCCAGAACGATTTTTCACACCGCATGATGTTCACAGTTTTCATAACGGCATCATCCAGTGAAGGGTTATAGTTCTCTCTTAAATCAGGTAAAAGTACATTTCTCACTTTATTTCTCAAATAGTCGTTTTCGTCATTTGTGTGATCATAACGTGGAATGAGTCCATTATCTAAACAATATTGGTCAATCTCCGACCGCTCTATATCAAGTAACGGCCTAATGATTACGCCATCCCGTTTATAATCAATCGATGAGAGTCCGTCTATACCAGATCCTCTTAATAAATTAATAAAAAACGTTTCAAGAACATCGTTTCTATTTTGAGCCACTGCAATTTTATGTGCATCAAACGCGCCGAGTGCTTCGTAAAATTTTTCGTAACGCACGATTCTGCCTGCTTCTTCAAAAGATAATCCCTTTTCATTCGCAAAATCTGTGACATTGACTTTATAAATTTTAAAAGGCAAATGATTTTCTAGGCAAAATGCTTCGACGAAACCGGCATCTGCGTCAGCTGCTTCTCCCCTTAGCATATGGTTTATATGAACGGCCATAATCTCAAGTCCGAACATTTCTTTAAGAGATAATAGCGCATGCGTCAAACTAAGTGAATCTGCACCACCTGATAACCCCACGACGATTTTGTCGCCATACTCTATAAGTTGATTTTGTTTGATTGTGCTGAGCATTTTTTCAATCATGGTGTGCTCCTCTAAAATCTATGAAGTCAGTCACCGGAAATGGAAAGCGACTTTATTTTAACAGATGCAGAACCTATATAATCCGATGCTAAAATCGAGAACCTTAAATCATCTGCAATCATCTCGACATCATGAAGCATCTCAAAGTAATTGCCAGCCACCGTGATTTGACTGACTGGTCTTGTCAGTTGCCCGTTTTCAATTACATATCCATAGCATTGAAGTGAGAAATCACCCGATATTGAATCAATTCCCGCATGTAATCCTTGCAGACTCACAATATATACACCATTTTCAACCGTTTCAATCAACCTTTGAAGAGGTTGTTCACCAGGCGTTAGAATTAAATTGGAAGGCGCAATGCCAACGGTGCCTTTATAAGAGGCTTTGCTCGCATTTCCAGTTGACGCTATGCCATCTTTATATGCTGTCTTCAAGTTATGAAAGTAGGTTCTTAAGATCCCTTGTTCAATTATCGGTTTTTCATATGTCGCAACGCCTTCAGCGTCAAAACTGGATGTGGATAATCCCATTTCAAGCAAAGGGTTATCGACAAGGGTTAGCAACGGCGATGCGATCTTTTGATTTAACTTGCCCTTTAGGCCAGATAAATCCTTGTGAACGCGATCGGCACTGTAAAGTCCCATATACTCACTGAACAGTTCTGCAAAAACAACATTTTTAAAAATGACCGGACACTTTTGAGATTTCATCGACTTTGCACCGAGCATTTTAAGTGCTTCCTCTACAGATTCTTTCACGATCTTATCCATGGATAATTTGGTGAAGTCATTTGAAATATCATAACCTAAACCACTTCGAGTATCCTGATTTTCCTCTACAACAGGCATAAAGAATGCAAAACAATAGTTGACTTTGTCACTTACATCGAGTCCCTTTGTATTTTTGATCCATCGTTCCGACACCGCTTCACTATAGCTGTTTCTTGAAATGCTTTTCACTCTGGGATCAAACGCTCTTATGCGTTTTTCTATTTCGAACATAAAGGCGATTTTTTCTGCTATTGGTGTACTTGATTCATCTTTTCCCGCTTGAGCGATTTTTTCATAATCGCCGCTGCCGTCATGCAAAAAGACCTGATCTGTCACTTCGATGATCTTTGCATTGTCATAAGCTTCATCGACGAGCATGTTGATCGCATCTTCATCAAGGATTTCGGTATAAGCGTAACCCAACTTGCCATCTAGGATGCCTCTATAGGATAATCCCGCATTTTCAGAGAGGTTGTATTTGTCAAGTTGACCCTCATAAACGGATATTTCGGTGTTTTGATTTTTTACATAATAGATTTCCTGTTCGGAGAATCCTTTGTCTGTACCACGTTCGAATAAACGGCTGACAAAATTCGCATCCATTAAGCTTCCTCCCTTCCGCCAATAGTAATCTCAGAAACTTTTAATGCAGGTTGTCCGAGACCTGCCGGAATCGATCCGCTAATCGATCCGCACATACCCTCGCCAGAATCGAAATTGTCGCTAACCATTTCAATTTTATCCAGTACGTCTAGGCCAGTTCCCACCAGTGTTGCACCTTTCACAAGTGATGTAATGGCGCCTTTTTCAATCAGATACGCTTCTTGTACCGAAAAGTTGAACTCCCCAGTGGAAGGGTTAACCGATCCACCTCCAAGATACTTTGCATATAATCCAAACTCGATTGATGCAACCATATCTTCAAACTTGGAATGGCCGTTTAAGATGTATGTGTTTGTCATTCTGGATGTTGGTGCATATTTATAAGACTGTCTTCTAGAAGACCCTGTTACTGGCATATTCATTCTTCTTGAATTCAATCGGTCGATCATATAACCTTTAAGCACGCCATTTTCGATAAGTGTGTTTCTTTGAGTAGGCGTTCCTTCGTCGTCGTAATTGGACGATCCCCACTCATTGGATATCGTTCCATCATCCACAGCTGTAACAAGATCCGAAGCGATCTTCTGACCCAACTTTCCAGCATAGACACTGTTCCCTTTTGCAACAGAAGTTGCTTCAAGCCCATGGCCACAAGCTTCATGAAAAATCACGCCACCGAACTTGTTATCAAGAATCACTGGAAATTTTCCGCTTGGCGAAGCTTTGGCATCAAGCATCGCTGTTGCGATTCTAGCCGCCTCACGCCCCATATCTGAAACATTTATTTGATCATATAACTCATACCCTAAACCCGAACCTTTATTAACGCTACCATTTTGCATTTTCCCATCTCTTTGAGCAACTGCACTGATGGCATAGCGCGTTCTAATTCTTTGATCTTCCACAAAAACACCCTCTGTGTTCGCAATGCAAACATTTTGAGTGTAATCTATATAATTGACGACGA
>DMYC01000146.1 GCA_003482695.1 Clostridiales bacterium UBA8960 | reverse complement strand
CGGCACCGGTCGGGTTGTTTGGACTATTGATCAACAAGCCTTTTGTTTTGCTCGTGACAGCCGCTTCGAGCTTATCCACTGTGACCTTGAAAAGATTTGAAGCTTCTGCCTCCACTAAAATCGGTTCAGCATCCGCCATCTTTGTTAGTTCATAGTAGCTCACCCAGTAAGGCGAAGGAATGATGATTTCGTCTCCAGGGTTGCAAATGGCCTGTAGTGCGTTGAACAAACTGTGTTTAGCACCAGAAGAGACCACGATTTGCGCTGGAGAATAAGTCAGTTGATTGTCATTTTTAAGCTTGTTACAAACCGCTTTCTTTAAATCCAATAATCCCGAAGCTTCTGTATAACCGTTTCCGCCTTTTTCAATTCTGGCAATCGCATAATCCCTTATGTTTTTTGGCGTGTTGAAGTCAGGTTCACCTGCACCAAAACTCACAATATTGACGCCACTTTCTTTAAGCTGTTTCGCTTTAGCGGTAATCGCTAAAGTCATCGACTCTTCTATTGCTAAATTCTTGCTTGATAACGCTTTCATAACAACCTCCAAATACGATATTAGACGCCTTTAGTATATCAAGTCATCAAACCTTTTGTATAGGCTTAAAAACAAATTTTTAGGCGTTTCACTTATCTTTTTTAAGTAAAAGTGCTGTGATACTATTTTTTAATAGGCGCCTTCGATTTGACGTGAAAACATCCCTTCATTGTAACAATAATGATGCAAAGTGGCATTGTTCGAAACGCTATATCTCGGCAACTCCGACAGCGATAGGCCATCAAAAATGAGCTGAAAAATCATAAGTGCAATACCATGTGTCACGATAAGGATATTGCTGCTCTTTATACCTGTTTCATGCCGACTGACGAGCTCATCTATAAACTTGCGGATTCGATCATATACATCAAAGTATGTCTCGGCGTGCTGAAGGTTAAATGCTTCAGGATTCATATAAAACATCTTGAGCTGCTCAGGGTATAGCGCCTCTATGGCTTCATGCGTCATACCCTGCCATGGTCCAAGATTGATCTCCCGCAGTCTGTCATCCAGATCAAAGCATTTGTCTTCAGCAGGTAAAATCAACTCCATCGTTTTCACGGCACGGTTGCTTGGCGATGTGATGAATCGATCAAATTTGATCGGCGCTATTTTTTCCTTCAAAAGTTGAGCACATTCCACACCTTGTTTCGTAAGCGGTGAGTCGAGCCACCCCTGAAATCGCCGCTCAATATTCCACTCGGTTTGACCGTGCCTAACCAGATATATATTCAGCATCTGCCCTCCTAAGTAAAAATCTCCGAGGTCTTCCCGGAGAATTTCTTTCGTAAACCATCATGAAAAGGTTTCAACAATATAATATTTTGTGTTAAGTGATAAGTCCATATCAAAGTAAAGTCTCTTTGGATTTTGTTCCTTAGGCAAAAAGATTCGAACGATCGGACTTTCTGGATAGAGTTTGTTCTGATAAAGGACGATGCCCCTATGACCAGAATTCAAAATGATGCCCGTTCCGGTTGGATAGATGTTGATATGTCTCGCGAACGTCTCCATAATTTGCGTATCAAAATGCTTGTCGCCTTGATGTGTGATTTCTCTAAAGACTTTATCCGGTGCAGACTTACGTTGATAGACGCGGTCATTCGACATGGCGTCATATACATCCGCAACAGCGACAATTCTTGAATACAGTGGAATTTTGGTGTTCCTGAGGCCACGCGTATACCCTGTGCCATCATACTTTTCGTGATGATGAAGGGCAATCAGTGCAGCTTCTTCATGGATGTTCGTCTGTATCAATATATCATAACCGTATTCGGTATGTTTCTTCACTTCTCTAAACTCATCGCTGGTCAACTTGGCAGGTTTTTTAATAATCTCTTCCGGAATCATGATTTTACCTATATCGTGTAAAATCGCACCCATACCTAGGTGCCTGAGCTGTTCCTTATTGAGGTTGAGATCAATGCCTATGATCAGCGCCAAGACACCCACATTCACGGAATGCTGGTACGTATAGTCATCAACTGAGCGCAATTGAGAGAGCGCAAAAACAAAATCTTTTTTATCCAAGAGTTGCTCAATCATTTCCTCGACCATTTGTCCAACTCTTTGTATGTCGGAACTGCTCACGGCTTTAAACTTCATCATCGTTTTCTTGATTTGGTTTTGAGCGTGTGCTCTGGTCTTTTCATGAATGACATCTTGAATATTCAAAGACTTTCTGATGGTATTTACCGTTTCAGGTGTCATGGATCCATTTTCTTCAATGAAAATTTCTTGGACGCCGGCATCTATGAATCTTGGTATGTAATGTTCCCTGAACATGCTCCCTTTTTTAATAAGCAACACGCCATCCGTACCATATACATCCTGTGCGATTATAGCTCCGGGGATTACCCCACCTATAAAATGTTTTTGCATTTTCCCACCATATAGTATATTTTTGGCATTCTATATATATTTCGACACTATATATGCTTTACTTTATGCCAAAATAGGAAAAATTGCAACTTTTTTTTACAACCATACGTTCTTATCATCAATTTTGTCCATTAATCACTCAATATCGACTTTATAAGCGACATATAGATTGACAAATGATAAAATACCAGCTAGGAAAAAAATGTACTGTGGCCCCCAAACGCTCCAAATTATGCCCCCTGCATATGCGCATATAATCGAGACAAAATGATCCATACTCTGACCTAGTGTCAACGTAGGCGTCACATCAGACGGCACAACGGCAATTTTTCTAAGATAAACCGTTCGAACAAGCCCCATCTGTGTGGACATTCTATCGACGATGAAGATTACATATGCCATGACCAAACCGACGCCTGCCGTTCGTATAGAACCATTTACATATCCCATGCTCAAGAAACCGTAGACAAAATAGACCCCGATGAAGGACAAGGCATCGACATAGAGCATTTTTTTAACGCCATAAGCATCCATAAGTCGTCCGATGGCTGGGATGAAGAAAATGCCGATAAAAGAACCCACCACGGTGAGTATGGAAATGGTGTCGGCTTTTTTATTTAAAAGTTCAATTAAAACCCATGGTCCATAAACCATCATGATTTGCTTTTGAACGCCAAACATGATGATTAGAATATAGTAATACTTGTACGCTTTTCGAAAAACATAGCCCTTTTGTTTCACATGTGGCCTTTTTTCATTCACGAGCCGATCGAGTATGATTAACAGCACGGCAACGCCTAAAAATAGGATACCCGCGATGACGAAGGGCAATTTGAAATCCGTCTCGAAACTCATGAAACCGGATTTGAATCCGATGAAGACAAATAACGCAGCAAGCATTTGAACACCCGTGAAAAAGCCCTTAAATTGACCTAGGCGTTTCCCAAGCTTATCTTTTTCGGCTAAATCCAGCCCGATGCTGTCTTGCAGTGGAAAAAAAAGATGCATGCCTACAGAATTAATAAAAATGAAAATAATCATGATGTTGAATGTCGGCGTCGTGAGCCCAAGCGCCATGATTCCGATAAAACTCAGTATTTGCGAGAGGATGGATATTTTAATGTCACTCAAAAACGAGAGCCCTGCTATCATAAAGACAGTCATAAGGCCTGGAATTTCTCTTGGAAACTCTAGAAAACCGCGCTCATAAGCGGTAACCTGATAAGCAT
>DMYC01000067.1 GCA_003482695.1 Clostridiales bacterium UBA8960 | reverse complement strand
ACTTAATAATGTCAAAAGGATAGCACGAGTGATTACTCGTGTTATTTTCTACATTAAATTTAACAATTTAGACACTTTCATTTTTCCTAAAAAGGAATATAATAATATTAGTTTGTTCACAATAACGATTCGACCGACCTGAGGTGTCACATGATGCAAACATACAATGTAGGCGTGGACGTTGGTTCCACAACTGTAAAGATGGTTATTCTAAATGAAGAGGGCCATGTTGTTTTTAAAGATTATAGACGTTATTTTTCAGATATTAAAATTACGGTCAACGCACTTTTTGAAGATGCAAGAAGTTTCCTTACAGGCGCTAAACTCAAGCTCATGGTAACCGGTTCGGCTGGACTGGGTTTAGCAGAAAGTTTAAGTGTTGGATTTGTTCAAGAAGTCATCGCATGTTCTCGTGCAATAAAAAAATTTGCACCACAAACGGATGTGGCGATTGAACTCGGCGGTGAAGACGCGAAAATCATGTATTTTGGCACTAGCGTCGAGCAGAGGATGAATGGCACTTGCGCCGGTGGAACGGGCTCTTTCATAGACCAGATGTCCTCGCTGCTTAAGACGGATGCAGATGGCCTAAACAATTTGGCAAGAAATCACAAAGAAATTTACCCCATTGCATCACGGTGTGGTGTTTTCGCGAAAACAGATATACAGCCTCTTCTAAATGAAGGCGCTTCAAGAGAAGACATCGCAGCTTCCGTTCTACAAGCTGTCGTCAATCAGACCATATCGGGACTAGCATGTGGAAAGCCAATACGTGGAAACGTGGCTTTTTTAGGTGGACCACTAACTTTCTTACCGGAACTTAAAAAGAGATTTGAAGTCACATTGAATTTATCTGAATCGGCAATCGTAAATTTAGATCACACTCAATATTTCGTCGCCCTTGGCGCTGCTTTGGCGTCTCAAGACATCGAGTCTGTTGAGCCAGAGTGCATATACGACAGAATGCCGACGATTTATTGCGAAGGTCCAGATTCAAAAGAAAAAATTGAAAAATTGTTTGAATCAGAAGCCGACTATGACGCTTTTAAAGAAAGGCATAGTCGACATAAAGTTAGAAGAAAACCTATAAATGAAGTGAAGGGCAACTTGTATCTCGGTATTGATGCGGGTTCAACCACGACCAAAATCGCCGTAATCGATCAGGAAAGCAACCTCGTTTTTTCTCATTATGGTTCCAATGAAGGGAGCCCACTCAATACCACTGTGCTAGCCCTTAAACAGCTATACAGCACGATCGAAGATACCTCCAAGATTGTTTATGGCACCGTTACAGGTTATGGTGAAAGCCTGATTAAAGCCGCACTAAAAGTTGATCACGGTGAAATCGAAACCGTTGCCCATTATAAAGGGGCCGATTACTTTTTACCTGGTGTCGATTCAATATTAGACATCGGTGGACAAGACATGAAAAGTCTAAGAATCAACGATGGCGTCATTCACTCCATCATGCTTAACGAAGCATGTTCATCCGGTTGTGGTTCTTTTATCGAAACTTTCGCAAACTCGGTGAATCACACGATTCAAGATTTCTCTAAACTAGGGCTCATGTCTCAAAATCCGGTTGATTTGGGAACTCGATGCACCGTATTCATGAATTCACGCGTCAAACAAGCTCAGAAAGAAGGCGCTTCTGTAGGGGATATTTCAGCAGGTATTTCAATGTCCGTCGTCAAGAACGCTCTTTTTAAAGTCATTAGAATGCGCTCAGTTGATGATTTAGGCGAGAAAATCGTCGTTCAAGGCGGCACATTTTATAACGATGCCGTTTTAAGAGCGCTTGAGCGTTTGTCGGGTAAAGAAGTCGTCCGTCCAGATATCGCAGGCATTATGGGGGCATTTGGTGCCGCTTTAATATCAAAAGAGCGATATCATTCAGAATACGTAACAGAAATGCTTTCAGGCGATGAACTCTTGAATTTCAATACGACAACAGAGCCAAAACGTTGCAATTTATGCTTAAACCATTGTCAACTCACAGTAAATCACTTTTCCGACAACCGTCAGTTCATAACGGGCAATCGTTGTGAAAGAGGCGCAGGCATAGAGTTCATCGAAAACACGCTCCCAGATTTGTTCGAATACAAATACAACCGTGTTTTCAACTACCCAGTTCTGTCCAGAAGTGAAACGAAGCGCGGCACGATCGGCATACCAAGAGTCTTAAACATTTATGAAGATTACCCATTTTGGGCAGCCTTTTTCACAACATTGGGTTATCGCGTCGAACTCTCTTCCAGATCTTCGAGAAAAATTTATGAGATGGGTATGGAAACCATTCCTTCTGAGAGTGTTTGTTATCCGGCAAAGCTCGTTCATGGACATATTGAGGACCTGATAAACAGAAAAGTGGATCGCATTTTTTATCCGTGTATCCCGTATAATGCCAAAGAGGATGCAAATGCCAACAACCATTATAACTGTCCAGTTGTCACTTCGTATCCAGAGACGATCAACGTCAACGTGGATCATATAAAGAATAAGAGCGTGCATTATCACCACCCATTCTTACCGATTGACTCACCAGACCGGATGAAAACAAGGCTCTATGATGAATTAAAAGGGTGGGGAATAAGTAAAAGTGAGATCTATGCTGCTGTGGATCATGGCTATTCAGCCCTTGAAGATTACAAGTCAGATGTCAGACAACAAGGCGAAAAAGCACTTGAATACTTAAAAAAGCATAATTTAAAAGGCATTGTACTCGCTGGAAGACCTTATCATATTGATCCTGAAATCCACCACGGCATTCCTGAACTCATAAAGTCATATGGATTTGGCGTGCTTT
>DMYC01000068.1 GCA_003482695.1 Clostridiales bacterium UBA8960 | reverse complement strand
TTTTGACATTATTAAGTTATATTTTTTTCAATGCGTTGCGCGAGAACGGATAAAGCATTTTGCCTTGGGTCGATTTCATTTGGCAAGTTTACAAAATCCATTTCAAAAGTGATGTCCTCAACGTCCTTGTTCAAGAAGTAGTTTGCACACATTTCGTTAAAGTGCTCAATGACCGTTTCTTTGGCATTGATGCTCTTTTTGTGTAAAACGATTACGAAACTGTTGTTGTTGTTTTGTAAAATTTCATCTTCAAAATTCAACGACTCTTCAATTTCCCGAAACAGGTANNATATCGCGCACGTTCGAAGCGGTTAAAGCAGGATTTTTCTTATTATATAAGACGATCAAACCGATAAGCAGCTCATGGTTTTCTCTGACCGCTTTTTTTACAGCGTTATAGATGGATGTGTCTATTTGCTTGGCAGATGCCGATGGCAATGCTTTTGCCTCATTAATCAATTTGATGTGCGACAACATTTTCGTTCGAAAATAGTCATCCTCAAACGGTTTAAGAATATAGTCGGTTGCTCCAACACGAACCGCTCTTACAAATGATTTTCGCGTGTTTAGACTCGTGGCGATGATGACCATGAGGTTGGGGTTTATTTCTTTGAGTTTTACGATCAAATCAAAACCGTCTTCGGAGCCTAGATTGACGTCGATAATAATCATATCTAGTATCGACTGGAGGTTGCCGACTCTATTAATGGCTTCATATGTAGTAGAAGCGCTAATCACTTCTGCTTGTACATTTTCCAGTAATTTTTTCACACGATATGCAGTTGTCGCATTGATATCAATTACCATAATATGGGTCATGAACATCCCCCTATGCTTTAGATTTTCTTAAATGCTTCGTCTTTTTCAGTTTCAGGTTCTCTTTTTCAAATGCAGGGTAACCTTTTGCTTCCAGCTTTCGCTCCACATCTTCCTCGATTAACGTTTTTAAGAGTACGAATACGGGAACGCCAAGGAACATGCCTAGTATACCAAAAGTTGCACCACCTATCGTAACGGCAGTGATAATCCAAAATGCAGAAACACCTACAGAATCACCTAATATCAAAGGACCAATCAACAAGCCGTCCAGTTGTTGGATGAGAAAAATGAGAAAGATCATGTAAATGACATTTACAGGATTGGAAGGGGTCGCAATTAGCGTGATTATGGCTGCGGGAACCGCTCCAATAAATGGACCAAAATACGGTATCATATTCGTTATGCCTACGATAAGTGCAATTAACACGGCATACTGAAAATTGAAATATTGAAATATGAAGTAGGATAAAAATCCAATGATCGTGCTGTCGATAAGTTTTCCGATGACGAAATCCTTGAATATTCGATTGGATAAGTTTGCGACATAAAATACCCAGTGCACTTGTCTGTCGGTGCAATATGCAAACACAAATCGCCTTATACGCGCACTTAAATCCTTTTTCTCAGCCAGCATGTATATGGCGATTACAAGAGCTAAGATAAATGATATCACCCCTGATGTAATCTTTTGAATTTCCGTGACGATCAGCAAGACTGCAGATCCGGTTATATTGGTCAATCTTTGAAGTATAGGTGCAATCGTATCAATCACACTTTGCTGAAACTGCTGCAAGTAGATGTTATCAAAATCAATTTGCTGAATGAATGAAAAGTCAACATCCATGTCAAAATTCACCGCACTGATGGTCTTGATTAATGAGGACACGGCCTCGATGATACTTGGAACAACAACCACACCTAACATGCCTATCAGCCCGATAAAAATAAGGAAAGACATCAGTATTGCGATTGATCGAGGTAAACGAAGCTTCGATTCGAAGAAACGCACAGAATAATCCAAAATATAGGCAATAATAAACGCGATGATTAAGGGTCTTAATCCTGACTTGAGATATTGCCAAACGGGTGTTTGCGATAAAAATAATACGATGATGGTCGCAATTGCCATATATTTCGCAAAAACAGTAAACTTAACGTCACGAAGGTTCATAAGGTCTCCTAAATGTATTATTTATTCCATTATATATTAAAAGAGAACGAAAATGAAATCAAAATAACTAAAAAAAAAGATTGGTTTACATAAATATATTACGTAAACCAATCAGGATTAATAATCCGATAAACTTGTTTTGCTTTTATTGACGATATCCACTGAAGATGAAGCACCAATACGCGTTGCACCTGCATCGATGACATTTTTAGCGGTCTCAAAATCTCTAACGCCACCTGATGCTTTGACTTCAAGCGCATCGCCGACGGTTTTCTTCATGAGTAATACGTCTTCCACTGTTGCACCTCCTGTGCTAAAACCGGTTGAGGTCTTAACAAATTGAGCACCAGCTTCCTTCGATAATTCGCAGGCTTTAACGATTTCTTCTTTCGTGAGTAGACACGTTTCCAAAATAACCTTTAAAATCGCTTTCCCTTTAATCGCAAGGACGACAGCCTTAATATCATCCAGCACGTAATCATACTTTTGATCTTTAAGTGCAGACACATTGAGAACCATGTCGATTTCGTTTGCACCATCAATTACAGATTGTGCTGCTTCAGCCGCTTTGATGGTCGAAGTATTTGCACCAAGCGGAAAACCGATAACGGAAGTTACTTTTACGTCTGTACCCTTTAGTTGCTCTGCAACAAGTGGCACGAAGTATGGATTCACACAAACAGAAAAGAATCCATATTCTTTTGCTTCGTCACATACTTTTATGACTTCAGCGTCAGTCACGTTCGGCTTCAAAATAGTATGATCAATCATTTTAGCAATATTCATATAATCACCTCATTTGTTATTTCAGTTCAATCATAATAGATTGATACCCAATCGTCAAATCGGAAACATGTTTTTTATAAACACTTTACAATTAAAAGATCTATTTGCTATAAACAGACTCTTTTAATGTCGCAATATATGGTAAGTTTCTATATCTTTCTGCGAAGTCTATGCCATACCCTACGATAAACTCATCAGGTATTTGAAAACCGATGTATTTTACATCCAGATTTGCGATACGTCGCTCAGGTTTGTCCAGTAAAGTACAAATCTCCAGGCTTTGAGGCTTTCTAGAACGGAAATTCTCAATCAGGTATTTTAATGTTAAACCTGTATCGATGATGTCTTCGACGATGATCACATCTTTACTTTTAATGTCGGAATCCAGGTCCTTCAGGA
>DMYC01000298.1 GCA_003482695.1 Clostridiales bacterium UBA8960 | reverse complement strand
GAATTTCCATTGCGAGATCCATACTAAAAAAATCGGAGATCCTATTTGCAGATGAGGCGACCTCAAGTCTAAATGAAGCACTTGGCAAGTCTGTTGAAGAAACAATTTTATCACTTGACAGTACAGTCGTTTCAATTTCGCATCGCTATTACAGCGACGTGACTGACCGGTATGATTACGTATTGGAAATAAAGAATGGTCAATTGATGGAGTATCCGAGCGATGTCTATTTTAGAGAGGTGGTTGCGGTATGAAAAAATCACTGACAAAGTCAATCAAGTGGCTTGTGATTGCCGCACTCGTGGCAGCATTTTCACATTCAATCGATGGGCTTTTATCGATTCAAATGATGAGAGCGATTGACGCTGTAACTCAGATGGACAGAAGTGCGTTTGTGAGTCAACTCGTTTGGATGGTCATACTTTTGCTTATGCTTGTACCAGCCAATCTTTTACTAGCCTTCATAAGGGGCATGTATAAAAAAAGTGCAGTTGTGCATGCCAAGCGATACTATGTAAGCAGAATCTTCGAAAAAGAAATTCACAAATTTCAGTCTGAAAATACAGCCACATATTTAAGTGCACTGACAAATGATATAAGCAATATTGAAATGAACTACATCGATGGCCGTTATGAAGTGGTTTATAACTTCATCAGTTTTTTAATCGGCATCATCGTAATCGCCTACGTTAGCCCGACAGCATTAGGGGCTGGTGTCCTGTTAGGGGCTGTGGGTGTGCTCATTTCGATTATAATGGGTAAACCTTTAGCGAGGCATCAGACACAAAGAAGTGGGTTTTATAAAAGTTATACCTCCTACATCAAGGAATTTCTAAGTGCCTTTCACATCATAAAGGCCAATAATTTATCACAAAAGGTAAGAGATGACTTTTACTCGAAATCAAAAGACATTCAAGACAAAGGATATGATATTGATGTCATCATTTCCTATATCAGCGCATCACAAAATTTCATCATGCTCTTTATCATGTATGGTTTGTTGGCTTTTTCAGTTTTTTTAGCAATTAAAGGTCAACTGACACTTGGTGGTGTGGTACTTATCGTAAACAATATGGAAAAAATTATGAATCCACTGATGCAGATCAGTGAGTGGTTACCTAAAATCGGTTCGACTAAAGGCGTATTTGCAAATATGGATGCCTTATTGGTGAATGATGATGAGAATTTCGAGTCTGTTGAGATCGAAAAATTTGAGGATTCAATCCAGTTCGAAGCAGTGAGTTTTTCTTATGATGCACAACAAGTTTTTGAAGAGGTGAATTTCAGTATAGTAAAAGGTAAAAAGTATTTGATCGTGGGGCCGAGTGGTGGTGGCAAATCAACGTTGCTAAAATTGCTTAGAAAGTACTTTAACCCAACCTCTGGCATTATAAAAATGGATCATAACAATATCAAGCATGTCACAAAGGAAACGTATTTTCATCAGCTCGCCAATATTGAGCAGCAGGTTTTTATATTTGAAGATACTTTGAGAAATAACTTATGTCTTTATAAAGATTATTCTGAAGATGAGATAAGTTTGGCAATCGATAGAGCTGGTCTGACAGATTTTATGATGAATCATCCCGATGGGCTTGAAAGAATGCTTTATGATAATGGCAAGAACATATCCGGTGGTGAGAAAAGTAGGATTGCGATTGCTAGAGGTTTGTTGCAAAAGGCGAGAATTATCGTTTTGGATGAGGCGTTTTCAAGTCTTGATGCGACTGTAGCGAAGGAAATCGAGAAAACATTGCTTGCGCTTGATGGCGTCACAGTGGTTAATGTGAGCCATGTCATTTTCGACGAAAGCAAGAAAAAATATGACCGAATCTTTATGGTGAAAAACAAAGGTGTATATGCGCTTCAGTAGCGCACATACACCTTTCCACTTTTACATGACTTTTTCCTCATAAACGCAAACACCGCCAACATAAGTTGCAGTAGGGCGAACGTTTAGAAGTTCCATAGGTTTTATCTGCCTTAAATCTTCGCGTGTGACGATGAAGTCTGCGAGATGTTTTTTTAAAAGTCGTCCTTTAAAATGATCCTCATGTGAAAAGTAAGCAGCGTCCACAGTAAATGCACGAAGGGCTTCATCAAATGTAACGGACTCATCCGTGTAATACTCTAGGCCATCAGGGCGCTTTCGAGTAATCGCATAGTAAAGGCTTCTAAAAGGGTTGGGGTCTTCAACAGGTGCATCTGAGCCAAATCCCAACTTGATCCCGTAATTTAGCATCGATTTATATGCATATGAGGTTTTTGCAAGAGACTCACCGACTCTATTTTTGACAATCGTCATGTCGTATTCTAAAAATACAGGTTGAACAAGGGCAGAAATGTTGTGCGTGCCCATTTCTCTCATTAATTTGTGATCCATAATTTGACAGTGGACAATTGCATTTCTAGCATCTTGTCTTGGGTATTTAGTGGCAAGCGACTTGATGGCATCAACAGCAAACTGTATTGTATAATCACCAATGCCATGTATTGCCACATCAATATTGTTCTCAAATGCACATTCCATAAGCTTTAACACTTCATTCTCGGAGTGAATTAATAGTCCTTGAGCATTAGGGTCATCGTGATAATGCGATTTTAACTTTGCGGTCCTAGCGCCAAGGCTGCCATCGGCGAGTATTTTTAGAGGACCATATTTAAAGAAAAGATCTCCTGAGTTTTGAACATAACCTAAATCAATGTGTTTTTGGAAATTTTCGACGGTGAAGAATTGAGACTGTTGGTATATTCGTACAGTAAGCATATTTTTATGGGACATTTCTCTGAACAGTGCCAATAAAGCTTCATGACGCTCTTTTGAGACCATAATCAAGTCATCTGTCTGAACAGACGTGATCCCATATGCATTAAGCTGCTTTTGAGCATTCAGGATGTATTTTTTTATATCCTCAAGTTCTGCAGAGCGGCTGACGAGAGAAAGTGCATTTTCCCGTAGAATGCCTGTGAGGACCCCATCCTCTACGTCTATCATCCCGCCGGCGACGACCAGGTCTTTATTGATGCTATAGTGTTTCAAAGCAAAACTGTTTACGACAGCGATATGCCCACACACTCTATACAAAATAACGGGTCTATCATCGCAGACTTCATCTAAATCAAAGCGGGTTGGGAGACGCTTTTCAAGAAACTCATCTTGGTTCCAACTGCGTCCGACGATCAAATCGTCTTCACATGATTGTGTGTACTGATTTAACCGTTCCTTGAGCTCTGCAATGCTTTTCGTATGATCGAGTCTAAGTTGTGAAAGATAGGCACCATAGCCGACTAGATGCATATGTGAGTCGTTGAATGAAGGGTAAATATAATGATCCGAGTAGGATATGATTTCACAATCACTTTCATCTTGTATAGGCAGTTCGTCCAGCAAGTCGACGATCCATCCATCTTCGATGACCATGTATTTGCAAGTGGGCATCTCAGGTGATAGCGTATGGATTTGCTTTGCGGCGATAATTTTTTTCATTGTGACCTCCATGAAAAGTGTTTACAAATATTATATAGGTTAATCATTATTTTGTCAGGTGATTGTGGTATAATGGTTATTGGATTTTACAATGCAAATTATTAAATAGAAATATTGGTTGGAGGAACGATGAAATTTAAAAGTGCAATAATCGTATTTTTGGGCATTGCTTTGGTAATAAGTGGCTGTTCAAAAGACCCAAATGAAATGACGACTCAGGAAACGACTGAGCAAAATACGTCATCTGCTTTAACAGAATCAAACACAGGTGAAAAACACCAATACGTGAGAAGCCAATCGACGATTAAGAATGACTCGAGAACGCAAAGCATTATAACCTCTCAAAGCAGCTTTCAAATCGGCACGTATATTACGCTAAGCATTTATGCAGATCATGAAGTTCCAAATGAAGTGTTTGACGATTTATTCGATTTAATAGACCATTATGAATACATGATTTCAAAGAGCATAACGACTTCAGAAGTGAGTGAAGTGAATGAGAATGCTGGCGTTAAGCCGGTTAAGGTCTCTAGTGAAATTATCGAGCAGTTGAAAATCGGCTATAAATATTCGAATGACTCAAATGGTTTATTCGACTTATCAATAGGTTCTTTAGTAGATCTATGGGGCATTGGTACAAAAGAGGCGCATTTGCCAGAAGAATCGGAAATAAAAAAGAGCATGGCAACCGTTGACTATAAAAAGATTATCGTGGATGACCAAAATCAAACTGTGTTTTTAGAAGAAAGTGGTATGGTGCTTGACTTAGGGGCAATCGCCAAAGGCTACATCGCAGATCGCGTTAAAGACATGATTTTGGAAAAAGGGTACACAAGTGCCATCGTAAATTTGGGTGGCAATGTCTTAACGGTAGGAAACAAACCGAATTCTGATTCTTGGTCAATCGGTGTTAGAGACCCTAGAGAAGATTCTACCACTGAAATGGGGATTCTTAGGTTGGAAGACAACTCAATCGTGTCATCAGGCGTTTATGAGAGATACTTTGTCGAAGGCGATATTAGGTTCCACCATATCATTAATCCCAAAACAGGTTACCCTGAGCAAAACGATATGATGTCCATTTCCATTGTTTCAGAGAAATCGGTAGATGGCGATGCTTTTTCTACAACTGTGTTTTTAATGGGACTTGAAAGAGGCCTTGAATATATTGAATCTCTTGAAAATGTTGATGCAGTCTTTATCATGAGCGATTTATCCGTATACGTTACAAGTGGCATTAAGGAAAAGTTTATTCTCGTAAACAAAGATTACAAGTTAATGAACTGACTTAGTCAAAGATTAAGACATAAAAAAACAAGCCTTTCGGCTTGTTTATTTTTTTTAGTTTTAGTTGTTGTTTGCACTCTCTTTATCTAATTATCTTAATTTCAAAGCTTGTTTTGCCAACTCGACAAATCCGCCAACTGTGATTGATACGCCTGCTACTGCATCAGTCTTGCCATCTGCTTTAACAGCCAATGACTCAAGATCTTGAATGTCAGTTACGTAGCCTTCAACCAAAGCAACTTGTTCATGCCATTCTGCTTGAGCTTTTCCAAACTCAACCATTTTGTATTCGCCATCTAAAGATGTCGCTTTTTTGTCTTTTGTAGACGCATTGCTTGTGCCATTCCAGTTAGCAGCAACGATAAAGCCGTTGATTACTGTAAATGAAGCATTGTCTTTCCAACCTGAATCGCCAAAATTAGCTTCTTCAGCGAAGAATGTGCCATCAACATATTTTCCAGTTCCTACTGGGCCAGCTGCAAGAGCAGCGTTTACTAATGCCTCAAAGTCGTTAACTGTAATTGAAACGCCAGCGATTGAGTCGGTTTTACCATCTGCATTTGTGTAGTTAATGCCTTCAAACGACTGGTTTTCAAGCAAATATGCTTCAGCTAAAGCTGCTTGTTCATGCCATTCAGATTGAGCTTTGCCGAAAGCGACCATGTTGTATTCGCCATCTTTTGATGTTGTTTTCTTGTCTTTACCTGCACTGATGTTTGCGCCGTTCCAGTCAACTGAAACGATGTTGCCATCTTTAACTTCTAAAGTAACGACACCTTTCCAATTAGACGCTTCATCGAAGCCATCTTCAGTAGCGAAGTAAATGCCATCTGCTAAATCGCCACCAGTTTGAACTGGCGCTTCAGTCGTCGCAGCAGCTGTTGTTGCTGGCGCTGTTGTTTCTTGTACAGGATCTTCTTTTTTTGCACATCCAATGAATAAACTGCTCATCATGACTAATACGAGCAATAAACTTAATAATTTCCTCATAAGGCACCTCCTAAGTGTTTTGCAAACAACCTATAACCTATTATACCAAAAGAAACGCGAAAATCAATTTTTATTAAGGAAACTTGATACTTTTTTAACGTAAAAACAGAGGCAATGCCAATATGCCTCTATCTCAGTTTTTTCAATGTCTATATAATTTTTTTTTTATACCATAAGGCATAGATTAGTCTTCATAAACGACAGCCGTGCCATATACGAGCATCTCAGCTGCGCCTTGCATGACGCTAGAAGAAGCGTATCGGATGTTGATGATGGCATTGGCGCCCGATTTTTCGGCTTCATCGACCATAATCTTAGTTGCAATCTGCCTTGCTTCATTTAACATCTCAGAGTATTCTTTCATCTCTCCACCGATCAGATGCCTAAAAGCGGACGTGATGTCCTTGCCGATATGTTTGGCTCTAATCGTACTTCCTTTAACGATTCCAATCGTAGCAACGATTTTCTTACCTGGAATTTCCGGTGTATTGACTAATAACATGAAATCACCCCTAATTAGAATTTCTTATAATCGTCCCCTTCTTTTTTCGAGTCGATAAAACGATCGCGTATCAATACTATTATAAGGATAATTCCGACAGCAAGCAATCCAATCGCGGAATAATTAATAAAGTGATTTAAAAAAGAGAAATTTGGGATCAGGCTGACCAACATGGCAAAAATGAAAATCAATCCGAGCAATAAAACAAACAAAACACTAAATACTTTTATCATAGAACCACTCCTTGTTGCGTGTCATCTAACTCCATCATATCAAATATAAGAAATTTAGTTATTAAAAAAGGATTAAGCTTTTAATTAAAGACAACGTGCGGTCGTGAAAATAGTTTATAAAATTATTTTAATGTTTATTCATATGGGGTAGTGTTTAACAATCCCTACACCACACGTCTTATCAAATATACAATGCATGAATATGCAGAATATACTGAAAATTCAGACAAAACATTGTGTACGTTGGAATTAGTGCTTGTTTTCATTTAAAAACAAGTGATATACTTAAGTCAAGCAACGTTATGGGTGTATAAAATTACAATTAATTACAAACGCACTGGAAGAAGGTGGGATGATGAATCACAAGGGTTTACAAATCTACTCAGAAATAGGGCGGTTAAAAAAAGTGTTGTTGCATAGACCTGGCGAAGAAATTGAAAATCTTACACCAGATTTGATGCAACGCCTTTTATTTGATGACATACCATACCTTAAAGTCGCTCGAGAGGAGCACGATGCATTTGCAGCCGTTTTTACGAATAGCGGCGTTCAGGTGTGTTATCTTGAAGACTTGATGGCAGAAACATTAAACAATAAATCTCTTAAGGAAGTTTTCATAGAAGAATTCATATCTGAGGCGGGATTGAAGAATCCTCTAAGGGTTGAGCAAATCAAAGAATTTTACAGAAGTTTTCCAGATAATAAGGCTATGGTTGAAAAAATGATGGCGGGTATTCGAAGAGAAGAGTTAAAACCGACTGGACTACGCAGTTTGTCTGATCTAGTGGAAATGAATTACCCGTTTATCGTCGATCCAATGCCCAATCTCTATTTTACGAGAGATCCATTTGCCACAATAGGAAATGGCATATCCTTAAATAAAATGCGTACAGTAACACGTGCAAGAGAGACGTTGTTTGCCAAGTACATTTTTAAATATCACCCTGATTATAAAATGCAGGATATTCCGTTTTGGTACGACCGTGATATGAGAAATGCCATTGAGGGTGGTGACGTGCTTGTCTTGAGTGAAAAAGTGATTGCGATCGGCATTTCCGAAAGAACGGATGCAGATGCGATCGAAGTACTTGCAAGAAACATTTTCTCTGATGGACAGCCTTTTGAAACGATTTTGGCATTCGATATACCGAAAGTTAGAGCGTTTATGCATTTAGATACTGTTTTCACGATGGTCGATCATCAAGTTTTCACCATCCATCCTGAAATTGAAGGGCCGCTTACGGTTTATTCATTAAAACGCAGTGAGCGCAAAGGTGAATATAAAATCGAAAGAGAGTATCAGACACTTGAAACCATATTAAGCAAATATTTAGGGGTCAGCTCGACGAAATTGATTAGATGTGGCGGCAAGAGGGGCATTGATGCTGGACGTGAACAATGGAACGACGGTTCTAACACACTCGCAATCGCACCTGGTGAAGTCGTCGTGTACTCTAGAAACCACGTAACGAATAGGTTGTTAGAAGAGGAAGGCATTAAGCTACATGAAATACCATCATCTGAACTATCTAGAGGAAGAGGTGGTCCACGATGCATGTCGATGCCGCTGTTTAGAGAAAAAATCGATATTTAATTAAATGAAGGAGGGGTAACATGCCAGTAAATTTAAGAGGAAGAAGCTTATTGACACTAAAGGATTTTACCACAGATGAAATGCATTACTTATTGAGTTTATCAAAGGATCTTAAGGCAAAAAAACGTGAAGGTTTTAAAGGCAATTTGTTGGAACGCAAAAATATATGCCTGCTTTTTGACAAAACTTCCACGAGGACGCGCTGTGCATTTGAAGTTGCCGCATATGATGAAGGGGCAAATGTGACGTTCTTGACAAACAGCCAAATGGGCAAAAAAGAGAGTTTTGAAGACACGGCTAAAGTCCTTGGGCGATATTATGATGGCATAGAATATAGAGGGTTCAAACAGGAAACTGTGGAAATATTAGCTAAATATTCAGGCGTACCTGTATGGAACGGCCTTACGGACA
>DMYC01000243.1 GCA_003482695.1 Clostridiales bacterium UBA8960 | reverse complement strand
CAGACTCGGGGGTGTCAAAAGCCATCTGTGGTATCAACTGCCACTCAAACTCAAAATCCGTGATGCCCATTTGTACACGAGACATCTCATAAGGGCTTTTTTCTACTTTTCCAGTGAAATTACCGCTGTAAAGCAGTGAAAATCCGAAAACTGTACCGCGTAGCTCAGATGCGTCAGGTTCTAGCAGTGCGATGAACGGGTTGTGATTGGCGCCACTCACACCTTTTTTTGAGTCAATGCTCAGTATACCTGGACGCAACCTCGCACGGTTGACTTGTCGTTCTCTGATCCACATGCCATCAAGCGTCAACAAATCAAAAGAAGCATGAGAATAGTCGAGGTTAAAACTCATCACGCTTTTAATCGTAAGTGAAGACGCGTCCAAATTTGTCACTCTCGTAAAACGAAGCACTGCATCCGTCGTTTCGACCGGTGTATAAAACAAATGAATCAAGACATTTTTAGTACGCTCTTTCAATACGATTTCAAGTGTCTCCAGCGGCGCATCGACATGATGGTCATTTCTCACGTGCGGTTGAGATTCGGGACTTAACTTTTCATTATGTAACTTGTAATCGAAAAAAACAAAATCGATTGTCGTTGACCCGTCTTCATATTCAAACAAAAAAGCGGGCGTTCTATAATCGCCTTTCCCATAACCCGGATATTCCAGTTGTAGTGTATCAAGTGTGATGTTGCTGCCTTGTCGATAAAGTGTTGATGAACCCACTTGTGTCGAATAGTTCTGAAATAAATCTCTTAAATTTATGGAGTGACTCAGTCGCTTGCCATAATAGAGATTTATTAGTTGACCGTTCTCGTGAACCCATACGATATAACTGGAACAGTCCGTTTGCAAGTGAAATAAAGGCGATTGCGACTTTTGACGATCAATTGTAATCATAGTCATCCTCCCATATTTATGGTGTAAGCGTCAATGAGGCTTTAGTTTATTATACCTTTTTTTTACGGCCACATGCAAAAGAAACTGAGTGACTAGGGTCACTCAGCTTCCGATTATTGAAATTATTTGCTTTGCGCTTTTAACAAATCCCTGATTTCAGTGAGCAACTGCACATCTTCAGATGGCGCTGCTGGTGCTGCTGGCTCAGGAACAGGCTTCGGTCTCATTTTTTCGATCATTTTAATCATCATGAATATGACAAATGCGATGATGACGAAATCGACGACGTTTTGAATGAACTGTCCATAAAGTACAGCGACTTCTGGCGTTTCACCAACGGCTTCCTCAAGCACCCACTTGAGCGTTTTGAAATCCACACCACCAAGTAGGCGACCAATAAGTGGCATTATGATGTCATTTACAAAAGAGCTTACGATTTTTCCAAAAGCGCCTCCAATAATGACCGCTACAGCTAAATCAACGACGTTGCCTCTGACTATGAATTTTTTAAAATCTTTCAACATAGATTTTACCTCACTATAAGTATTTTATAGGACAGTAATACCCTGTTTCTTTAATGATAATCAGAATTGAAGGCTCATTTGAAACTTTTGAGTTCATATACTTCTGTGACAGATGCGTTCGTTATTTTCTCTTTCGCAAAGCACCACGCTCTAAATGTGTCCATCGATGTATAGACCGGAATGTTTCTTTCTGCAGCCGCTCTCCTCATCGTAAATCCGTCTCTCGTCGCATCATCCCCTAACGTCGGCGCATTGATGATCAAATCGATCGCGCCATCGCGTATATAATCTAGAATGTTTGGAACATCCTTCGTGATTTTTCTCACTTGTGTTGCTGGAATGCCCAGATCTTTAAGCACCATGCAAGTCCCGCGCGTCGCCATGTACTTGTATCTGCTTGGACAATCCTCTTTTTTTAGGCGCATTTTCTCCTCGTCGTTTAGGGTCATGAGTAGTGTCGGTGTTTCCTTAATAGGCGCATTTTTCGCGGCGATGAAACCTTTGTAAAGCGCTTCGGCGTATGTTTTGCCTATTCCAAGCACTTCACCAGTGGATTTCATCTCTGGTCCCAATGAAATCTCCACATCAGGCAATTTGTGTGTAGAAAAGACTGGCACTTTCACGGCTATAAGGTCAGGCTCTTTATATAAACCCTCGCCATAACCGAGTGATGCCAACGGTTCGCCCATGGACACTCTCGTAGCGAGCTCCACGATCGGAACGCCGCTGACTTTCGAGATATATGGTACGGTTCTTGAAGCGCGAGGGTTCACTTCTATGACAAACAGCTCACCTTCAAATTCTATATATTGTATGTTGATGAGCCCTTTTACGTCGAGTCCCAACGCAATCTTGCGCGTCGTCTCTACGATCGACTGCGTCACCTGTTTACTGACAGTCTGCGGTGGATAAACGGTCATACTGTCACCCGAATGGATACCAGCACGCTCAATATGTTCCATGATTCCAGGAATCAAAACCGTTTTGCCATCTGAGATCGCATCGACTTCAAGCTCTTTACCCGTCAAGTATTTATCGATCAAAACGGGATTCTTTTTATCCTTGACGAACGCGTTTGCCAAGTATTCCACGAGTTCAGACATCTGATAACAGATCTTCATTCCTTGTCCACCCAAAACATAGCTCGGTCTGACGATGACAGGCAATTTTAACTCTGTGGCTACTTTTAAGCCCTCTTCGAGGTTCATAACGCCTCTGCCCTTTGGCCTTTCAATATTCAACGACTCAAGAAAAGCATCGAATTTTTCCCTGTCTTCCGAGAGGTCGATTTGATCGGCACTTGTACCAAATATCTTAATGCCTTTTTCTTTCATGAAATGTGCGAGTTTGATGGCTGTTTGACCGCCAAATTGAAGCATGACGCCATCGGGCTTTTCTTTGTCTATGACATTTAACACGTCCTCTTCCGTAAGAGGCTCAAAGTATAGTTTATCAGCTGTACTGAAATCCGTGCTCACTGTTTCAGGGTTGCTGTTGATGATGATCGTTTCGATGCCCATTTTTTTAAGGGCATTGACACAATGTACCGAAGCGTAATCAAATTCAATGCCCTGTCCGATTCGAATCGGCCCTGACCCAAGAACGATGACTTTTGTGCGGTCACTCACAACCACTTCATCCACAGATTCATAACTGGAATAGTAATATGGAGATATCGCTTCGAACTCTCCAGCACACGTATCCACCATATGAAAGACTGGCTTTATGCCAAGGGACATCCTATGTTGGTAAACGCATTCTGGTGAAACCCCAATCAAATCGCCGATGGCTTTGTCGGAAAACCCTTTCCTTTTGAGCGCTTTTAGCACGTCGACATTCAAATCTGTCAGCTGCATGGTTTCAAGTTTCGACTCTTCGTCGACGATGCCTTGAACCTTCTTTATGAACCAGGGATCTATGCCAGTTATTTGCGCGATTTTCTCGAGTCGATATTCCCTTCTAATGAGTTCAGCTAGGGCGAATAAACGTTCATCATCCGCCTTCATGACGAGGCGTTTCAGATTCTCGATGGGTTCATTCATGTACTTCTTATGCCTAAGGTGATATTGCCCAAGTTCTAGCGAGCGGACCCCTTTTAGAAAAGCAGCCTCAAAATTGCTGCCGATCGCCATAATTTCACCGGTGGCCATCATTTTTGTCCCCAATGTTCTTTCCGCTTTTCCAAACTTGTCAAACGGCCATTTAGGTATCTTAACCACAACATAGTCGAGGCTCGGCTCAAAACATGCGAAAGTCACGCCAGTAACGGCGTTTTTTATTTCATCCAAACCGTACCCCAAAGCAATTTTAGTCGCCACTTTCGCGATTGGATAACCGGTTGCTTTAGATGCAAGCGCAGAGGAGCGGCTTACCCTTGGATTGATTTCGATTACGGCATACTCGAAACTATGCGGGTTAAGCGCAAACTGAACGTTGCAACCACCTTCGATGCCGATGGCTTCGATGATGTTGAAAGCGGAAGTTCTGAGCATTTGATAATCTTTGTCAGACAGAGTTTGGCTTGGTGCAACGACGATGCTGTCTCCTGTGTGGATGCCGACTGGATCAAAATTCTCCATGTTGCAAACTGAAATCCTGTTGCCGAAGCTGTCTCGCATGACTTCATACTCCACTTCCTTCCAGCCTTTGATGCTCTTCTCGATCAACACCTGCCCAACAGGACTATAATCGAGCCCTGATGCCATAATGACGCGAAGCTGCACTTCATCATCTGCGATGCCGCCGCCTGTACCACCTAACGTGTAGGCTGGCCTTACGATGACAGGGTAGCCGATCTCAGAGGCATAAGCAATACCGGCTTCAAGCTCAGTGAAAATATCGGACTGGATCATTGGCTCCCCAATCTTAAGCATCATCTCTTTGAACAGGGCACGGTCCTCACCTTGCTTAATGCCCTCTATACGCGTTCCGATCATACGCACGCCAAATGCATCCAGAACACCTGCTTCATGGAGCTCAAGGGCCATGTTGAGCGCTGTTTGGCCACCCATGCCGGCAAGTAGGCTGTCCGGTCTTTCTTTTTCTATGATTTTTTTCACATATTCTAGTGTAATGGGCTCAATATATATTTTATCCGCTATTTCAGCGTCCGTCATGATCGTGGCTGGGTTGGAATTGATGAGTACAACTTCAACCCCTTCTTCTTTTAAAGCTTGGCAAGCTTGAGTGCCCGAATAGTCAAATTCTGCCGCTTGTCCGATGACGATTGGCCCCGATCCGATGACGAGCACTTTTTTTATTGATTTATCTAATGGCATGTTACCCTCCTATTTCACAAGTTCTAAAAATTCATCAAACAAATAGCCACTTTCAACCGGTCCAGGTGATGCTTCAGGATGAAACTGCACTGAAAACACCGCTAATGCATCGTTTCTCATGCCTTCGATCGATTGATCGTTCATGCTGATATGTGTCACTTCAAATCCTTTTGGCAACTTCGAAACATGATAGCCGTGATTTTGTGATGTGATGTAGACTTTATTTTTTTCAAGGTCTTTGACCGGATGATTGCAACCTCTGTGACCAAACTTCAATTTTGCGGTTTGACCACCTTTTGCAAGCGCAATGATTTGGTGTCCAAGACAAATACCTGCCACTGGCTTTTGACCTATCATTTTTTCGACTTCAGCGATGATTGCCGTCAAATCTTCTGGATCCCCTGGTCCATTTGATAAAAAGACGAGGTCTGACCCATCGTTAAGAAGTGTTTCCGCCTTTGTTGACGCCGGGTAGACTGTGACATGGCAACCTCGACTTTGCAGGCTGCGTATGATGTTGCGTTTTGCTCCAAAGTCCATGAGTGATACTTTTACTGGTTTGTCCACCGTCACCGCGCTTTTTGTTTTATCGATTTCATGTGTTTCTTTTGAGGTGACTTCGTATACGGCGTTTGTATTGTCAAAACTATCAAAATATGCTTTTAAGCACCTTTCAGACAATAATTCTGTTGTTATGACACCTTTCATGGTGCCATAGTTTCTGATAAGCCTTGTTAATGCACGCGTGTCGATGCCTGTGATGCCCATGATTTTTTGCTGCTTCAAATATTTATCAAGCTCGATTTCCGATCTGAAGTTACTGGAAAACTCACATTTTTCTCTTACGATGAAGCCTCTAACTTTTGCGCTGGCCGACTCGCTGTCATCAAGATTGATGCCGTAATTGCCGATGAGCGGGTATGTCATCGTGACAATTTGTCCATAATATGAGGGATCGGTCAAGACTTCCTGATATCCCGTCATGCCCGTGTTGAAAACCACTTCACCAACGCAGGTCTCTTTATGACCAAACGCAACACCCTCAAAAACCATGCCATTTTCAAGTATTAATTTTGCTTTCATTTTGCCCTCCTACACTTTGATGAGTCATACACTAGAGAAGGTGCGCAACAAAAAAGGAAGCAACACATCGCTACAGATGCGTTCGCTTCCTCAACTATTCTTTTCGGACATAGATTACCCTTGTTTTGCATACCATACCTCTTTCTGGCCTCACAGGACCAATTTAAAGTGTATTCATTAGATGTTATGATAATGCAAAACGCATCGCTTGTCAACTGTCTTTTTGATCACCGTACCGGACGCGATTATAAGCACCGGTTAAAGTCTCAAACGACTCATCGCTGGCATCTGCGGATTTTAAATGGTCGAAATATTCGTTTGGTGTCAGAGAAATCGGTTTCTCATATCCTTTCTCTTTGTAAGAAGTCAATGCATTTTTATAACGCAGTCGTGTGATGGACAATTTTTTATCTTCCGATTTCTGCCTGGTTTTTGATTTCTTTCTAAAAGGATTTAATTCGTCGAAGATGAAAATCCGTTCTTCTGTGCCTGGTATCTCGGGCATTTGTCGCACTTGACTTACCTTTTTATAGACATTCGCGATCATGAACATCGAAAGGATGATTAATAGTGTCCATGCCACAATCGTCAAAGCGAGTTCAAGAGCCGGTGGTATCGGATATTCTTCGACAAACAGGTCATAATCCACCAACCGCTCACCGCGATCGAATGCGCCCATTATAGAAGGCATTTCTTCGCCCTCTAATCTTAAGACATTTATGAGGTTGACCAGATAGGACATGCCATATGCCAGTGGATAAACAACCCACTCGATTATTTTAATCAACAAATCTTTAAGGGCTATAAAAAATTCTGCCGTTAAATGCCAAACTCCAAAAAGCTTCGTTCGCACAACGATGATCAAACTGACGGCAACTATTGCGGCTATCCCGCTAAAACGTTTGACGTTGGTGGTTTTATTTATCGCATTTGCGACACTTAGTTCATAAGCCGT
>DMYC01000307.1:3588-10569 GCA_003482695.1 Clostridiales bacterium UBA8960 | reverse complement strand
TCAAGCTCAGTAGACAACAGGGCAAACTCCAGCCAAGCGAACCTCATCTGAGGGTAGGCTTTAAGCCGCTCAAAAAAGGCCGTATGGTAAGCACGGATATCATCAAAGTCCGATAAATCCATCACATCGACATGATCCGAATCATTACCGAGTGCACAAATCAAAGATAAGGCTTCTATAACACGGCTGTATTTGATTGTAAGTTGGTGTTGGAATTTAACTTTCATGATCGCTCCTGTTTTTCATCTTAAAAAAACAATAGCACAAATATGACATTTATAAAAGCCCTTTCTCGACTGCATGCACTTCACCTATAATGCCGACCGATTTAGCCAATCAGCGCTCTATATTTTTCTATTGCTTTAACGCGATTTTTCACATCCAGCTTTGAATAAATGTTGCCTAAATGCCATTTCACCGTTCCAGTGCTGATGAATAGTCGCTTGCCGATTTGATCATTTGATTCCCCTTCAGAAAGTAACGCCAATATTTCCAGCTCTCGGTCCGACAAATCATAAGTCAACGTATCCCGTACGCGCTTCACCAACTGCATGATGGGCACGATGCCATATTCAGTGACTCTAGCATCGAGCCATTCGATATCCTGTGACTTGTAAAAGCTGGCGACGCCTTTAAGCTGCAAACATACCATCATTTCCACTAAAATAAAGTTGAGGGACTTTTTATGATGCTCCAGAAGATGCATGAGCCGCTCAAGTGCCGTGCCGTCCACATCTGACTTTTCCTCCAGAGCCATCATGACGTCATTAAAATCCTCTATGCCCTTAAGAAACGGAGAGGTTAGACCTGAAAATGTCCTTCGATAATCTTCAAGCGCTTCTCGTAGCTTCATGTAATCGCCTCTAAGCCTCATGGCTTTAAATCGGGACCATTCAATGAGACCGTGA
Source organism: Clostridiales bacterium UBA8960 (assembly GCA_003482695.1). Taxonomy (GTDB): domain Bacteria; phylum Bacillota; class Clostridia; order Peptostreptococcales; family Acidaminobacteraceae; genus Fusibacter_C. Next base: position 9,661 of record DMYC01000307.1, on the reverse strand, counting down.
AGATGAAACATTTTTAGCGCATCAATAGATGATTTACAGGCATCGAGATGCGTCAGTGCAAGTTCGTATTTGCCTAGCTCGATCAGCGACATGCCTATTGGAAGGTCATAAATTTTGTAAAGGGCATTCTGTGTTTCCGATGGCCCGTTAAAGCTGGAAATCTGTCTTACGGCACGCTCAGATTCTTCGATAACCATTTTGTATGCACCTTGTTTATAAAGGTTGAGTAAGCGATTCACATCCGCAATAATGGTTAGAAAGACACACTCCGCGCGTTCAAAAATGGTTTTCGCTTCACTGAACTGTTTGACTGCCTCATTATATTCATTTCGTTCCGAGTGAACTTGGCCCAAAGTCAGACGTGCGTTTCCATAAATTACACTCGACGATTGGTCTTGCATCACGCGTACGGCATCAATGGCAAGGTTCAGTTTCATGTCTGGCGTAACGGCATAGATGTCACCACAAAGTGCATACAAGCTGTCATAAAGGGAAAATTCCCTAGCCGCTGACAAGCGACTTCTATCTATGCTTCGCATGATTTTGGATAGCAGGGCATTGTCGCCATATACAAAAGCCACCCACGCTGATATCAATCTTGAAAATTCATTTAAGTCATCAAGTGATACGTTTAACAACGCTTTATGTAATTTTTCAAGTTCGCCCGGTTCGAACAGTTCGTGGTAATGTTCGTGGATCCACTTATCCATGAGACCTCCATTTTGACCTTAATCCATTGACTTACCTATAGTTTACATCAAAGTGGCGATTTGTACGATATAAACCTAACTTTAGTCGGGTGTATTTTTGTGCGACGTGGCTTATGATGTTCTACGGTAACATATTTTACCTAACACTTAATGGTTTGGAGGTTTAAATGACAACAATTATTCAAAATATCCTAAATATTTTGTTCATGCTGATGCTTTTGTCACTGCTGCTATTCTTTGGTTTCGCAGTCATCAAAGGCCTGATTTATATGGTAAAACTCATGTTGGGTAAGCGCCCTAAAATCAATCAAAAGACAGTCTTAAAGGACATCTATCAGCTCGGTCTTATGTTTTTGGTTTTAGCGATCGTGGTCGTACTGAGTCAACGCACCGTGGGTACGCCTAGAATTGATGGCGAGAATGCCATTTCCGAATTAAGAGAAGTCGAATTTAACGGAAGAAAGCAATGGATCAGTATTAGAGGCGAAGATCAAGCGGCACCGATTCTTCTGTTTCTAGCTGGTGGTCCCGGCGGCACGCAGCTCGCAGCCGTGAGACATGAGCTTCATGAGCTGGAAGCACATTTTGTCGTGGTCGGTTGGGATCAACCGGGCTCAGGAAAGTCATATGGCAGTGGTAAAAACATGACACATGACGATTATTTAGCAGATGGCATCGAACTCACCGATTATCTTATCGATGCCTTTGGAAAAGATAAAATCTATTTGATGGGCGAATCTTGGGGCAGTTATCTCGGCGTCAGGTTAGCGGAAAAAGCGCCTGAAAAATACACTGGATTAATGACCACCGGACAGATGGTCAACTTTTTAGAAACCGAGCGTCTCGATTATTCAAAGGCGATTGAGCTTACCTTCAGAAGTGGCAACTTCAAAATGATGAACAAGCTGATCGCAAATGGAAAACCACCTTATTTTGGCAAAGACATCACATTTAAAATAGCACCCTACCTCGGTGTTTTGAACGACGAGATGGCGCGAAATCCCAATATTCACAACTCTGGTTACAATACAATTAGGGACATTCTTTCACCTGAATACGGCATCCTCGATAAAATTAACTTTTTTAGAGGCATCGTCTACACCTTTAACGACGTATACCAGCAGCTATACGAATTGGATTTATGCGAAACAACACCCGCTTTGGACGTTCCGGTGCACATGTTGATCGGTCGACATGATCTGAATGCACCCACACAGCTTGCAGAAGAATACTTCGAACTGCTTGAAGCGCCACATAAATCATGGGTTTGGTTTGAGCACTCAGGGCATAATCCATGGATTAATGAAACGGATGCTTTTGTAAGAGAAGTCCTGTTCTTTAAATCGTTGTTTACCGGAACCCGCTAGAATTTCACAAATGATAAAAAAAGCCCAGTCAAATCGCTTTATGACGATACAGCTGGGCATTTTATCTAAAATTTAGTATCCGGTGCCTTGATCGGAATCCACATGGTGAAAGTACTGCCTTCTCCGACGACACTTTCCACATCTATATGACCTTGATGCTTCGTCATGATGTCCTTACTAAGCGCAAGGCCAAGTCCGCTTCCAGCACCCATAGGCTTTGTAGTGAATCCTTGAGAAAATATTCTTTTTAAGTTCTCAGAGGGTATTCCAATTCCAGTATCTTTGATCTTTATGAAAACAGAATCCTCCTTGACACCCGTTGTGATGGTTAGGGTACCCGTTTCCTCTATGGCGTCGATTGCATTGACAATCAGATTCATGATTACTTGATTCATCAAGCCTATATAACAATTTACAGGTGGTATAAAGCCGTAAGCTTTCTCTATGTTGATCCTGCTTTTCCACAGGTTTGACGTTAAAGTTAACACACTGTCGATCGCTTCGTGTAAATCTGCGTCCTTAAACTCTGATTGATCGATTCTTGAAAAATTCTTGATGCTGCGAACGATTTCGATAATGCGGTTTGATGCATCTTTGATCATATCAGAAGTACTCTTCATTAGTACCAGTTTTTTCTGGATTGCCTCTGATGGTTCAAGACCAACTACCTGGTTAATAGCCATTTCCATCATCTGTGCATTGCTTTTGATCGCACCGATTGGCGTATTGATTTCATGGACGACCGCTGCCGCAATTTGCCCGATGGAAGCCATCTTTTCACTTTGAATCAGTTGCTTATTTTGATCTTCGATGATTTCTCGACTGGTGAGAAGTTCGTCATTTTGCATCTGAAGTTCATCATTTTGCAGTTCAAGTTGGTGGTTGAATGAAAGGTATCTGTCTATGATTGCGTTTGAATGGTCAATCATTTCTTTGATTTCCAGTGGTGGTTTTTTAAGATCCAGCTTTGTCCTTAATGCACTTATGTCTTCATTCGTCGCCATTCTATGAAGCTGTTTGTTGACAAGATGCATCGGTTTCACGATGCCATCGGCAAAGAAATAGCTTACCAACTTAACAATGCCTACGGATAATAGGCTCAGAAGGATCAAGAAAACGATAATCATCAAAACGAATAGTTGAAACAAATCCGGATTCATTTCAAAGATGACCGATCCAATCGATTGGCCAGATTCATCGAGAATTTGAATTTCATTAAAGGAAAGTCGATTTACATCTTCATTTGCAAAGATGAAACTTTCAACTTTTCCATCATGTGGAATGCTGAGATGGTGTTCATTGATATTCGCCTCTATCTTTAGCAAACTGAGTTTTACACCAAATTTATTTGAGTCATCATAGACTTCCTTAGCGAGTACCATGATGCGTTTGTAATCGTCTTCAGACTTTGCTATGATGGCGCCATTATCCATTTCAATCGAAGCGATCGCCATCTCTAGAGGCACACTCTCCTCTTCACGTATCATGGTGTTAAGGTCATCTATAATTTCTGAAAGCGTGTAGTTTTCCATGTACTTGTGATCGGAAGGTCCTCTCATGGCCGTATCTGCAACTGCGATTTCATAGCGCTTTAGAAAGTCGAATGTCGCTGATTTCGTTATATAAAACCCGATTGGTGCATAAGCGAACTGTGTGACGAGTATAATCACCCCGATCGTAATCGCCAGTGTAATGATGTTTGCAACAAACATCGAGTTTTGAATCTTTCGTTTTATAGAAACTTTAGCCATAGTGCCTCCGTGATAAATTCTTAATAGATGATTAACAACTCTTATATACTTTTTACGAAACATTTATGATAAAATACTTATTATCATTATAACGGTTAGGAGTACATATGAGCAAGATTTTACTGATAGATGATGAAATAATGATCACGTCCACCTTATCAACACTCATCGAGATGATGTTGGACTACGAAGTGATTACGTTTAATAACCCAAAGACACTCATTGAAAGCGGTATACTGGAAAGTGGGAAGATCGATTTAGTCATCTCTGATTTCATTATGCCTTACATGAACGGGCTTGATCTTCTCTCTCTCATCAAAGAGAAGCAACCTCACATCGTTCCCATTTTGCTAACGGGTTATTCAGATAAAGAGAGTGCGATTAAAAGTATTAACGACCTCGGTCTATATTATTATCTGGAAAAACCATGGGACAACCACGAGCTCATCAAGGTGATTCAAAATGGCATCGAAAAAGGCAAGCTTGAAAACGAACTCAGTCAAAAGCTTGTCGTGATCGAAAAAAAGAATCAGGAGATCTCGAGGTTATACGACCTTCTCAGACGCGATTTTGATAAAGAAATGGGCAATGTTCTAGAGTTTATCGTCAGCTTAACGAATCTGGTCGAGGCAAAAGACGCGTATACGGATAACCATACGAGAAGGGTTTCTGATTTAGCCCTCGCACTAGGCGTCCGTAAGTCGCTAAGTCAAGAGCAACTTAGGTATGTTGAAATCGGTGCGATGATTCACGATATTGGCAAGGTATCAACGCCTGAATCGATTCTAAATAAACCAGGTGCACTGACACCAGAAGAGTTTGAAATTATGAAAAATCATCCAGAGGCTGGCGCCAGAATCATTCGGCCAATCAGTGCTTTACAAAAGCCATCTGAAATGGTGCTTTCTCATCACGAAAAACTCGATGGCAGTGGTTATCCAAACGGACTAAAAGCAGATGAAATCTCTGTCGAAACACGCATTATCACGATTTCCGATATTTTCGATGCGCTTTATACAGACAGGCCATATAGAAAGGGCATGCCGCTTGAAAAAGCTTTAAACATCCTGAAATCTGATGCAGAAAATGGCAAACTTGACCAAGAACTTGTAGGTTTCTTGTTAGAGATGGCCGATAGCGGCGAACTGCAAAAAATATACGGTGAATAATTGAAAGCACCTGACAGAAACGGTTGAACCTTTCTGCTAGGTGCTTTGTTTTGCACTATAATTGACTAAAAAAATCCGCCTCTAGTACAACATCCATCCCCGTGCCTGCGTTTCTACATTCAAACGCTCTTTTGACTTTCATTCCATAATTGCCATAAGCCCAAAGTGGACTTCCTAACGCCCCTACGAGCAAATAGTCAACTTGACGGGTCACTTGGTTCACCACTTGGCCGCCTCTTGCTAAGATAAACAGCTCTACATCCGTCTTTGACCCAAATCTAAAATCCCCTGTAAGGCAAAAAACTTTATCTCTAATTTGCACACTGTCTGTGGTGGAAGCAAGTGTGAACTTCACTTGATTTACAGGTGTCTTTTGAGGCCTTACCACGACCGACTTCCCTCTCAGATGCGGTTTATAAAAGGTTTGAACGAGATCATCACTATAGCCGTAGTGCTCAACTATATGGTAAAAAATGCCTTGGCACCCTCTTGCATCAGAAAGTGCTTCATGATGCCTTTCCAAAAGTACACCGAGTGTTGCGCATAAGTAATCGAGACTGTTTTTGCGATATCGTAAAAAGCGTTTTGCCAAAACGACCGTACAAATGTAATTGAAATGTGGAATCTCTATCCCATAATGTGCTAGCGTCATCGTCAGCACACCTAAATCAAACGTCGCATTATGCGCCACGATGATGCTACCATCAAAGTAAGGTTTTAACTCAGCCCATAAAACGTCAAACGTCGGCGCATCACTTACCATGAAAGGCGTAATGCCTGTAAGTTTGATGTTGAATGGATCAAATCTCACTTCAGGGTTCACAAGATAGTTCGCTTCGAGTATTGTGATGCCATCTTCTACGACCACGATTCCCACTGAACTGATTCGGTCATTATTATAGTTTGGCGTTTCAACATCGAAAAAAGTAAACTTGGCCATATTAACGCCCTCCCGACTAAATTATAACATTTCTTTTGATTCTAATCTAATCCTAACGACATTTTGATGTGCCCGTATTATAATAAAGACTATAATAAACGACGGAGGAAAATATTATGTCTTTCATAGGCAACTT
>DMYC01000307.1:0-3563 GCA_003482695.1 Clostridiales bacterium UBA8960 | reverse complement strand
GGCGTTTTACTTTGCATCACTCTTATCGGAATCCCATTTGGCATCCAGTGTTTCAAAATTGCAGGATTATCGTTAGCGCCATTTGGTAAGGAAGTCAGTGTCGGCAACTTCGGCGCAGGTGGACTCATCGGCAACATCATTTGGCTTTTAGTTCTTGGTTGGGAGCTTTTTCTGATGCACATAGTCATCGCTTTTTTACTCGCCATTACGATTATCGGATTACCGTTTGCAAAGCAGCATTTAAAATTGGCACAACTTGCACTCATACCGTTTGGGGCGAGGATATAGTACTTAGCTAAAAAAAGGCGTTCAGAATTAATCTGAATGCCTTTTATATTGAACTTTATATTAAATTTCGATATTCTCTTCTACCATCAACAATCGCATAAATTATTACTAAATGATCTTTATCGATTGTCTTATAAAAAACAAGATGTTTTTCAACAATGATAACTCTATACCCTTGCTTCTTTAAAATCGAATATCTTGGATAAGTTCCAAGTTCAGGAAAATCTTCAAGTCGATTAATCGCTGCTTCAATCTTATTTAGATATCCTAATGCGATATCTATACTGTCGGACTCATCAGCAATATAAAATATAATTTCACGAAGCTGTTCTTCTGCTTTATCCGTTCGCAAAATGCTATATTTCATTTATGCTTCCTTTCCAATAATGTCGAACGAATACTATCGAATGATTCTTGAATAGGTGATATTCTTCCATACTTCACATCTTCTTCTGCTTCCGCAAGAGTTCTTAATAATTCTAATTCAGACTTCATCTGATAATAATCCTGCAACCCAAGTACTGCAGTATCTCCTCTTCCGTTTACGGTAATAATCACAGCATTTCTTGTTTCTTTACATTGCTTAGATATTTCACTATAATGATTTCTTAAATCAGCAGACGGTCTTATTACAGTATTCAATGATAACACCTCCTTAAGTATTTCATAGTCAAATTATATCATAGTTCGACTATTCGTTCAATCGAATTTAGTTGAGGAATCAAAAAGCTTGACACTTCTCATCGTTTATTTGTGTTTTTTCATCATTGTGAAACGATCAATGAATATATACTTTGTTCCGCTCCAAATCTAGTCACTTTCTTCACAAGGCTCATGCCAGTGCGCTCTAACAGCTTGCATGAACTCATATTAGCGGATTGAGTTTCAGCAACTAACTTTTGAATGTCTAGAGTATCAGTTGCAAATTCTATGATTTTTAATACGGCTTCTGTCGCATATCCTCTTTTCCACTGCTTCTGAACCAACTGATAAGAAATCTCTGTTCCAATGCCATCTTGATGTTCATTTAACGAAATAAGTCCTACAAATGCCCCATTATCGCGCCTTCTAATCGTGAAGTTCCATTCATCATTTGCTGCGAGCATATTAGCAAACTTTCTCTCGTATTGGTTTGTTTCAATGACTCCCCCAAGATATTTTCGAACTTCATGACATGTGAATAGTTCTTTTACATCTTCATAATCTGTTTGTTCTAGTGGCGTTAATAGACAAGATGCTGTTTTTAACACAAACGACCTCCCATTTTATGGTTATTTTAACGTTTAAAATATATAATTTAATGATAATCGTTAAATATGTGTTGCGTAATTTGAAATATGATGCTAATCTATTGTCATAACATCAAATAAAAACTTAAGGAGCGATACTTATGACTGATTCTCAAATTTTTACAAACCGCGCAAAAGTATTAAAAAACATATTCTTTTTGGCTCTAATTGGATTTGCTCTCATTATGATATTTTCCATTGGGCTAGCCATTTGGGAGTTAAGTCCTTTATCTGGAACCTCTACATACACTGTATCTTATACAACAGATCAATATGGCAACCGACTCTCTACAGTTATTGAAAGTGACACTTACTCACCCTTTATCCAAATTACAAAAAACCTTATGAGGCCTACAGATCAGTTTAAATATTCCGTCAATCAAGTTGTCGTCAACATAACGTTGATCTCGACGATCATCAGATTGCCTTTACTATATGCGCTTTGGCTGACTTATCGAATCTTCAAAGAGCTATCCACTAGCCGAACACCTTTTACTACACATTTATTTGATAGTATCAGACGTGTAGGGAAAGTGCTTGTTATTTATGGTTTGGTAGGTAATATTGCTTTTAGTATTTTAGCTGCTATTCTAGTGACAGGCATATTACACGCCAATAATCCTATAGACTTTTATATGATTCTTTTAGGCTTTGTACTCTACGTTGTTTCTGAAATTATGGAATATGGCTTCAGACTTCAAGTTGAAGTCGATGAAATGTTATAAAGGAGTTGATATGGCGATTATTTTAAGACTTGATCGGGTCATGGCGGACCGAAAAGTTACACTCAACGGACTAAGCAATGCGATTGGTATTTCCAATGTCAATTTGTCCAACATAAAAACCGGAAAAATTAAAGCGATCCGGTTTTCTACATTGAATGAAATATGCAAATTCTTAAACTGTCAGCCTGGCGACATCCTTGAGTATGTGGATGACGCTTTGGTTCAGGATGGTGAAGTGGTGCTCGAAATGGAGTGATCCTTCCGTAGTTCTATTGATTCAGCAAATATGAAAGCACCTGATACGAGATAAGCGCTCTGTTGTTATAAATATCAACTAAACCTTCATTGTGTTTCGCAAATATGCCATGCTGAAGCATCGCGACATTTAGGCCTCTTTCAATGGCGCCATTATAAGTTGCGAGCACGCAAAACTCTGCTGCACTTCCGCACAAAACAACAAAGTCCACATCGCGTTTTTTGATCGTCTCCTCGAGTTCAGTTTGCCAAAATGAGTTGGTGAACTTTTTCAACACTTCGATATCAGATACCTCAACATTAAGCTCTTTCACACTTTTGTAATCCTCACCATCACCATCTTCAATATCCCTGACGATGATTACAGGTTTACCTGCTTTTCTAAACAAATCTGCCGTTGCATTAATATACTCAAATGTTTGGGCATATGTTTTTTCGTCTCGTCTATTTCCGATAAACGCTTCTTGTACATCGATAATAATAAGTGCACTTTTCATAATAGTCCTTCCTTTCCTTTGCTCGTCTTCACATTTGAAATATGATAGAGCACATGCCTACATAACTGATCGTTTTTTTCTATTCTTGGATGATCAAACACCATTTTTCTTTTCATTCCAATCTTCTTCATAACACTTTCTGACCTTGTGTTGACAATAGAAGTGAAGCTATACACGTCCTCAAATCCAAGTTGTTCAAATCCGTATGCTAAACAACGCCCTGCACCTTCAGTAGCATAACCATTGCCCCAAGCTTCTTTTTTAAGGCGCCACCCAATCTCAATAAAAGGATCAAATCCTAAATTCAAGTTTGCCTTGTGAAATCCGATGAAACCTAAAAATTCACGCGTCTCTTTCAGTTCAACAGCAAATAGTCCATACCCTTCGCTCTGTATTTCTGCTTTAATCTTTTCATAGAAAACATATGTTTCTTCGTAAGTCAAAATGCCCTGAAAAAATTCCATCACCACTGGATCTGCATTCATTCTTTGGAACTCGGGCAAGTCAAC
>DMYC01000102.1 GCA_003482695.1 Clostridiales bacterium UBA8960 | reverse complement strand
TATACTGGAACATGACATCTTTTGCTTTAGAATACTCAACCCATTTAGAACGGGCAACAAGATCCATATCGCTAAGTTTCCATCGTTTGGTCTCATCATTGATACGGTCTTGGAACCTTTCTTCCTGCTCCTCGTCGCTGACCGAAAACCAGTACTTGATTAAAATGATGCCCGAACGGATCAGCATCTCTTCAAACGCAGGAACAGACTTTAAAAATTCCCAGTATTCTTCATCGGTACAAAAGCCCATAACGCGCTCCACACCTGCCCTATTATACCAGCTTCGGTCGAATAATACAATTTCCCCCGCACTCGGAAGATGCGCCACATATCGCTGGAAATACCATTGCGTGCGCTCTTTTTCAGTAGGTTTAGGCAATGCCACCACTCTACATGTACGTGGATTCAGGCTCTCCGTGATGCGCTTGATCGCACCACCTTTGCCGGCTGCATCACGACCTTCGAAAATAACAACCACTTTAAGGCCTTTATGTACCACCCATTCCTGTAAATTGACAAGCTCAGTTTGTAGCTTTGCAAGCTCTTTCTCATAGATACTTTTCGGTAACTTCATAAAACCCTTCCTTTCATGCGCGATGATCATGCGCCACAATTATTTCCCTTATACCCTAAATGGCAAAAAAAACACGCTCGAAAGAGCGTGTTAAATCATCTGGCTAAACTCATCAATTCAATTACGCGGTTTCAGTCACCGCTTTTTTGGGTGTAAAATTCAGCTGTGAAAATACGATGCCAACAAGTATAAGTGCACACCCGAGTGCGCCTCTCAAACTCATGCTTTCACTAAGCAGAAGTGCGCCACCCACTGCACCAAACACAGCCTCTGTACTGAGAATAATCGCAGCGTGTGAAGGCTTCGCATCCTTTTGAGCCACGACCTGAAGCGTATAAGCCACTCCAACAGACAAGAGCCCACCATATAAAATCGGGACCAAACTGCCAGACAAACCGGCCAAAGTCACCGTTTCAAACATAAATGCCGATGCGATGCTTAAAACTGAACATGTGGCAAACTGAAGGCTCGATAATTTTAATGGATTGATTTCCTTCGCAAACTTGTCGATCGTCAAAATATGAATTGCCCAGAAAACAGCACTTATGAGGACGAGAAAATCGCCATATGAAATGGTAAAATCGTCGTTCACACTTAAAAGATATAGACCGATGACCGCTAAAAAAACACCCGCCCATGCATTTTTTCCGATTTTCTGCTTTAAAAAGATACCGAAAATCGGTACAAACACCATGTAAAGACCTGTTATAAAACCGCCATTTCCCGCAGTCGTATACGCCATCCCAACCTGTTGAAACGTCGAGGCGACAAATAGTACAGAGCCGATGATCATACCTGGTAGCACTGTACCCTTAAAAGTCATCTTTTCCTTCATTTCATGTGCGTTTTTCTTATCCAGCACATAAATAAGTGGCAACAAAGACAATGAACCGAGTGCAAACCTTATGCCATTGAACGTAAATGCACCGACAAACTGTGCGCCCACGCGCTGTGCGACAAAACCGAAACCCCAAATCGCCGCTGTAATCATCAGCAAAATGTTGGCCATTACTCTTTTACTCATATAACGCTCCTCAAAATGAATTATCATAAATACGAATTATCACTATTTTAGCACGAAAAGCGCCCTTTGTCTTTGTATGAAAAACAATGTTATCGTCCTTTTTTTGTATTTTGTACAACACCTTACAAACTGTAGATGCGGTGAAGTTTCATGGCGATGGACAACTGCTCATAAAAGCCACTTTCACTCATCTCGATAGCAAGTATTTCTCGAATTTTCTCAAGCCTATAACGCACCGTATTTTTGTGAACATAAAGCGCATTCGCCGTTTCCAAAATTCGCCCTTCCGTTTCGACATACTTGACAGCCGTTGCAAACAAATCTGTGCCATACTTCTCATCATAAAGGTTCAAAGGTTCCACGATCCGTTTATAATATTCCTTCATCCAGACATCGTCCTTATACGGCAAAATAACACTGTAAATACCGATGTCTTTATAATGATGGGCCGTCTTAATCGAGACCTCCGAGGTACATTCAGCAAACAAGCATTCATTGATGCCCAGGTTAAGTTCTGATAGATCCTTATGAAAATTGCTGGTGCCAATATAATAAAGCGCCTTATCGATCTCAAGCTGCTCAAGCAGGGCATCCGCATAACCGTTTTTTTGACGCTCATCCATTTTTTCAAAGGTACGGATCATCAGTATGCCTGTCCTATACTTTAGAACAGAACTATGCAAATCCATCACTTTAGAGCGCTTTATCTTTTCCAGCAACGCAAAGAGGTCGCTTTCATGAGAATAATTCTTGCGCTTTAGGTAAATGACGAAAAAGTGCTCGTGAAAACTGGTGTTGATTTCGATCGCGATGTCTTTCACAGTGGCTTTATCCAAGCTTTTCTTGATGAGAATATCCACTTTTGTTTCAAGCAAAGCGTAATTTTGTGAAAATCGAATTTTGTCCATCACTTCAGTGATGATGTCCTCAAAATAGGCGCTGTTGTCAAATATGAAAATTGGAAATGCATGCTCATTTGAGAACTGAATCACATCTTCAGGCAACTCATCATAATACACATTTTTAATCGCAAGTCCACTGGCACCATCTGACACCAGATCTTTTACAGCTTCGATAATATAATCCGGGTTGTCCTTTGCAAACAAGAGACTGGTCAAAACAAACTCACCAGAGACAAATTGACCCGCCTCTCTTGAAAAAAATTCCCAGTCTAAAATACCGACTTTTTCAATCATATTTCCGAGACCACTCATGCCTGACATCAGTCTAAACTTTTTAAATGGTTTCAGTTTTGTCGCTTCAATAATCGTAATTGCCATGTTCTACCTCATCAGATGTCATAAAGCGATCGGTTCGGCACCTAATGTTCCAAATAGCGTTTGGAAATAGCGCTCAGAATCGTAATAGTCCCTTAGTCCCTTCGCTTCATTCAGTTTTTGATCGTAATTAAAGGCTTTTATAATCGACTTATTCATTGGATTCACCATGAACTGTTCTAAGTTCTCTATGATTCGCTCTATTCTAAGGACATCCACTTTCTGCTTGTTTATGAGTCTAGACTTATACCAATCACTTGAGATGACCACTTCTCTGTCAAACTGATGTCTAATCTCAGGAGACTCTACCATCAAACCCTCATACGAACCAAATGCCATGATGTGAAGGAGTGCACGGATCGGAGGTATTGCATAATCGATGCTGCTATCTTCGAAATACGAGAGCGCCGCTTTTTTATGGCCATTTGTAATATTTAAAATGCCATCCACAAAAGCTTCCAAACTTTGTCTCTCAGGTTTTAAGATCCAGTCTTCGAAAACCGTTTGAGGTTCGTCGAATATTTTGCCTAGATACTTATAGCAAAACCGTTCTGTCATCCTGTAGCCCAAACGGCTTGCAGGTATAATGTTTCCTTGATATTCGAAGTCCTCGAGCTTTTCAAACGCGCCTTCGGAAATAAGATGCTTTGGCTCCCTTTCTTCAGCGCTTAACCTCGACCATAATTCCGGCACAAGTATGGAAATGTCATGGTCCACCCTCAGATTTGGTCCAATATGACCTGCAGGAGTGGAAAATGCATTATAGCCACCCAAAATATAGGACAGCAGCGCTTGATTCAAATCGTGTACAGGAAGCAACATGTTGAAAGGGCCTTTTGTTAATGCGCCTTCGGAACCTGCCCCTGTAGTCGATGGCGATTTTCCAGTCAAACTGCTGATGAAGTCCATAAACAGTTCAGGCAACTCCTGATAGTGAATCGGATTATAGACGCTAAGTGGCGGCACCTTTTTACCGTTTTCCTGTCCAGGCGGGTTGTTTCTTCGGCCAGGCAAAACAGAATTCACTGGCATCAAAACAGGCATATCAC
>DMYC01000075.1 GCA_003482695.1 Clostridiales bacterium UBA8960 | reverse complement strand
AAGAGACCGTTGTTTTTCTGTGCGTCGCCAATACCCCACTGATTGAACAGCCCACGTGCATACGATTCAATATCCTGACCGTTTAACGATTCCACAGTCACGACCACGATTTGAGCACCTGTTTTTTCTGCGAGCGGCACAGATGTGTCCATAATCAACTTTTCAGTCTCAGCTGAAAGAATCCCTGCAAAGTCATTCACATAAAAGTTGCTGGTTGGAGCAGGATAATCCGCACCAAATGTTACAGGGGCGATTATAACGGCCAAGATCACCATCACAAATGCGATTTTTTTAAATTTTGCCAACCCTTTTCTCATCTAACCACTCCTGTAATCGACTCTCTTCTATTATTCGCCAAATTTGACGGTTGGAACTTCACTTGCACCAGGTGACGCTTCGAAATACGCCGCTTGATCAAATCCAAACATCTTTGCGAACATCATCATAGGAAACGAACGCGCCACTCTATTAAAGCTTGCCGCTACCGTATTGTAATCTTGTCTCGCAAATGCGATGCGGTTTTCTGTCCCCGCAAGTTCATCCTGTAAAGCGAGGAAATTTTGATTCGCTTTTAGGTCAGGGTAGTTCTCTGCGATAGCGAGCAGTCTAGAAAGTGAACTGGTCATCGCTGCATCTGCTTCCGCTTTATCTTGCACACCTGTGGCACCTATAAGAGCGGATCTTGCCTCTGCGATCGCCGTAAAAATTTCTTCTTCATGTGCGGCATAAGCTTTCACTGTTTCAACCAAATTTGGAATAAGGTCATTTCGTCTTTGAAGTTGGTTGTCTATTTGACTGAGTGACATGTTGACATCCTCATCAAGCTTTACCAGTTGATTATATTTTGATACAAATGTACTTCCTAAGATTACGACGATTAAAACAATCACGCCTATTGTAATCAAGAGTCCTTTTTTCATTCTTACACCTCGTAATTTATATTTTTCTCACATGACCATTATAATCTGCAAAGGTTAAAATTCCATTAACATTCGGAAAAAATTCTGACACTCGCGTTATGGAATCAGCTTTTGCTAAAAACATATGTGCCATCCACATAATTCACTAAAATATGGTCGTCTTCTCCAAACTCTCCTGATATAAGTGCGCGACCAAGCTTCGTTTCGATGGTCTGCTGAATGAATCGCTTCACTGGCCTTGCACCGAACGCTGGTGTATAACTATCCTTCGCCATTTGAACCAGCGTTTCCTTAGGTACGCTTAACGTGATGCGTCGATCTTTTAGCCTATTGCGCACATCGTCAAGCGTCAATTCCAAAATGCCTATGATTGCGTTCATCGAAAGCGGCGTGAATAGCACGATTTCATCCAGTCGATTGATAAACTCCGGTTTGAACATCTGATGCACACGTGCCATCACCTCATTTCTAGTCGCTTCTGGTATTACTTGGGCTTCAATGTTTTCCGTCATATAATCGAGAAGAATTGAACTGCCTATGTTGCTCGTCATGATGATGACGGTGTTTTTAAAATCCACCATATGGCCTTGACTATCGGTGAGGCGACCGTCGTCCAAAAGCTGAAGTAGAACGTTGAACACTTCTGGATGGGCCTTTTCAATTTCATCAAACAGGATTACACTATACGGTTTGCGTCTGACGGCTTCTGTGAGTTGCCCACCTTGATCGTATCCCACATACCCCGGAGGCGCACCGATAAGCCTAGATACGGAAAACTTCTCCATATACTCGCTCATATCGATCCTCACGAGGTTGTTTTCGTTATCAAACAGTGCCTCGGCAAGCGCTTTTGCAAGTTCCGTTTTCCCCACGCCAGTCGGCCCTAAAAACACAAACGACCCGATGGGCTTCGAAGGGTCCTTAAGCCCAGAACGCGCACGAATCACGGCATCACTGACAAACGTCACCGCTTCATCTTGACCGATGACACGCTCATGAAGCTTCTTCTCTAGGTTGAGCAGTTTATCGCGTTCCTCTTCCACAAGTCTTGTGACAGGAATGCCAGTCCATTTTGATACAATCTCGGCAATTTCATCCTCTGTGACTTCCTCTTTCAACAAAGTCTGATCTTTCTTCCCAGCCTTATGCGCCTCCTGAATCTCTTCCAGCGCCTTGGTGCATGCGACTAAATCACCATACTTGAGTTGTGCCAATGTCTCAAGATCGTATTTTCGCTCCGCTTCCTCAATTTTGTATTTGATGGATTCAATTTCCTTCTTGAGCGCCTTTTCACGATTGATACTGGACTTTTCCACTTCCCATTTGCCTTTCAAAACATGGAAGTGTTCCTTCAGTTCCGTTATTTCACGGTCAAGGTGTTCAAGCCTCAACTTCGCTTCCTTATCTGTTTCTTTAAGCAGCGTCTGCTTTTCGATTTCCTTTTGCATGATTTTGCGATTCAATTGATCAAGCTCTTGTGGCATAGAATCGATTTCTGTTCTTAACATGGACAGCGCTTCATCCATTAAATCGATTGCCTTATCCGGTAAGAATCGATCTAGAATATAACGCTCTGAAAGTTGTGCAGCTGCGATAATCGCACCATCTGTGATGCGCACACCGTGATGAATTTCAAAGCGTTCTTTTAAACCGCGCAAGATCGCTATGGTATCCTCGATGGATGGTTCACCCACCAAAATTGGCTGGAATCGTCTTTCGAGAGCCGCATCTTTTTCGATGTATTTTCGGTACTCATCTACAGTGGTTGCGCCGATTAACCTCAGTTCACCACGGGCTAGCATCGGTTTAAGGAGATTGCCGGCGTCCATGGCGCCTTCGGACTTACCTGCACCGACGATATTGTGAAGTTCATCTATAAAAAGTATAATTTTGCCTTCAGCATTTTTAATTTCGTCAAGAACCGCTTTAAGCCTTTCTTCAAATTCGCCTCTGAACTTTGCCCCTGCAATAAGCGCACCCATATCAAGCGCAAAAACAGTTTTGTCCTTTAGCCCTTCTGGGACGTCTCCTGCGAGAATTCTCTGTGCAAGCCCTTCGACAACAGCTGTTTTTCCGACGCCTGGGTCACCAATCAACACGGGGTTGTTCTTTGTTCGTCTCGACAAAATTCGAACCGCTCGCCTAATTTCCTCATCACGACCAATCACCGGATCGAGTTTGCCTGATTTCGCCATCTCGACCAAATCACGGCCATATTTCTCGAGCACTTGATATGAATCTTCAGGATTTTGATTGGTCACGCGTTTATTTTCACGAATTTTTGCAAGCGCAATTAAAAAAGCATCTTTCTCAACGCCGAACTGGCTCAAAATGCGCTTATCTTCACCAGAGGCATCCGATATAAGCGCAAGATAGACATGCTCGACACTAATATACGCATCACCCAGCTTTTTCGCCTCATCTTCTGCATCTATCAATATTTTATTTAACTTCCGCGACGCATATATTTCGTCTTGATTTGAAAGGACTCTCGGCATACGCTCGATCACATCGAGAATCGCAGTACGATAATTTACGAGATTGATTCCGATACTGGACAAAATGCTGGAAATGAGTCCACCATCTGCCTCGATAAGGCCATAATGAAGATGCGGAACATCGATCTGCGAGTGGCTGTGTTTAATTGCCATCTTCTGTGCTATTTCAATACTTTCAATCGTTTTTTTTGTCATTTTTTCAGCGTTCATAAAAATCACCCTTTCATGTAAATAAGGCCCGAGTTAGCACTCTCGCGGCGAGAGTGCTAATCTCACTTTCATTATAGGACCCGTTATTTTCCATGTCAAGGGTGTTCACAAAAAGTTTAAGTTTTATCTAGCGCCGCTCCTTCTGATCGCAGCTTCATAAAGGATGAGTGTCGCGGCTATGCCGACGTTTAACGAATCACAATCTCCATACATCGGTATTTTGATCGCTTCCGCTCCTATGCCATACCAGTCTTTTGAGATGCCATATCGTTCGCTTCCCATAATGATGGCGATGCGTCCTTTATAGTTCTCTTCATAAAAGAACTTTTCAGCATCCGTATCTGTAAGAAGTATTCTATAATGGTTCTTTTTCAGCCATTCGATGACATGATCCGTTTCTTCTTCCACGATCGGAATCTTAAAGCACGAACCTTGGCTGCTTCTAAGAATTTTTGGATGTGTGATGCGCGTTTTTCTGTTGCAAATGATAATCGCATCTGTGTCTGTACCATCGCATGAGCGAATGATGGTGCCGATGTTGCCTGGGATTTCAAGCCCATCAAGCACGACGATGACTTCGTGTTCCTTAGGATTTAAATAACCAAGCTTACTCATCGGAAATTTGGCGATGGTGAAAAGCCCTGCAGATGTGCCCACTTCTGCTATCATTTTAAACGTCGCACTTGAAACGATGTGAATCTCTTCCGCGCGCTCCAGTAAAGCGGTCATGATGTTATAGGCATCGGGCGTGTTTATGGCTTCAAGGTCCAGTATGACCGACTTTATGGCGACATCATATTTTATCAAAAGTCCACTCGCCCAAATCCCCTCTACGCCAACCAATTTCTCTGGATTTGATTTCGTATTGTTCGCAAGCGCTTTTGCGTGTTTTATTACAGCGGCATTTTTGCCGGACATTCTACATTTGCCTTTATAGGTGTCTCTTATGGTGCGTTCCTTATCTTCTAATGACATTTTAATAAACATGGCTTCTCCTATCTTTATCGATCATCTCTTTCAGCGCCTTTTCATATTGTACATCATCCTCATTGGTTCTTTTTTTATGCCGAGGCCCTCTTTGATGCTGTAGCCTAGCAACGCGACCATGATGGCGCGAATCGAGCACAAAATCGATGTTTGCTTCATCGATGACCCTTCCATTTTGATTCAGGCACCGGCCTTTTTTGGCGAGCACCATCGCGGCTAGACCGTTGTCTTGCGTGATGACCAAATCCCCTGGTTCTATATGGTTTGCGATGTAATAATCGGCGGCATCTCTCGAGATATCCACTGTTATGATCTCCGCATAGTCATTTTCGATGACGATGGCATAATTCTTGACAACCGATACTGGCATTTGATATTTTTTTGCGATCCCGATCGTCAAATTGACCACTGGGCACCCGTCCGCATCTATCCATATCCTCATATTAAAGTGCCCCCCTATTTAATCGTGACTCAACTTTATTTTAGCATAGATATCGGAATCCATCTATTGACAGTCTTAATCATAAGGCATAATATTAAAAAAAATCCGTTTATCTATGGAGGTACATGATGCCGAATTTCCCCGCTTTCGTTTCATATGTGTTGCTGACCACCTTTACACCGGGTCCGAATAACATCATGGCGATGTCCTATGCCAGTAAATTTGGATTCAAAAAAAGCCTCCCTCTTTTCTTCGGCATCATCACAGGTTTTGTCATCGTGTTTGCCATCAGCAACTTTTTCAGCGTCACACTTTATAGCATCATTCCCACCATTAAGCCTGTCATGACGGTCATAGGCGCCTCTTATATCCTCTGGCTCGCTTATAAAATTTTAAGGAGCAAACCCGGACATGATGCACATGAAGAAAAGCATGCCAACAACTTCATCACAGGCATGCTTCTACAGTTCGTCAATCCTAAACTCATCCTTTACTCGATCACGACAGCATCGACTTTTATCGTTCCTTATTATACCGGTTTTTTCTTTCTTGTGCTCTTTACCATCGTTCTAGGTTTCCTCGGCCTCATGTCGATTTTTTCTTGGGCGGCTTTTGGCGCGTTATTTCAAAAGTTTTTCTTTGGCCACTCTACATTAATCAATACCGTTATGGCTTTGTTGCTTGTTTACACCGCTTATTCACTCTTTTAATATACGCTTAAATCTGACGAGCACCATGTGTATTTGATTCGTTCTATTTCGAAAGGCAATTTATGCCTTCCCAAACGACTTTTCTATAATTTTCAGGGTCTGTATCGCCTTCTGTACTGATGAACAATATGCGTGAATTTTGATCGAGTCCAAGTTGATCGGCCAACTGGCGCTGTTCCGAATTCCCGCTTAATAGAAGCCCTAGCAGACCTACACCTACAGCGCCTGATTCACCTGAAATCACTTTCTCGTCATCGCCAAGTGGGTTGCCTAGCATGCGCATGCCATATGCGCTGACTTCGTCTGGGCATGACACTGCCACTTCTGCATAATCCCTAAGAACACCCCAAGCGACAAGACTTGGTTCACCACATGCTAGTCCAGCCATCATCGTCGGCATAAAACCCGTCACATGATGCGGTTCACCATCACCGATTTTAAACGACTTAAAGATGCATGCTGCTTCATCCGGTTCAACGATAACTGCCACTGGTTTGTTTTCACCTAGGCGTGCAGCAAGGTAACCGATCATGCTTCCCGCAAAAGAACCTACGCCTGCCTGTAAAAACACATGTGTCGGCATCTGTTCACCAAGTGTTTCTATTTGTTCTATGGCTTCGTCCATGAGCGTAGCATACCCTTGCATGATCCAGGTTGGTATATCCATATAACCTGGCCATGAACTGTCTTGAACGAGTACACCACCCCGCTCTTTTGCCGTTTTATCCGAAAGTCTAACCGCATCGTCATAGTTAAGTTCCGTGATAGAGGCTTCAGCACCTTCATTTAAGATTTGATTCAATCGATATTCAGCAGACCCTTTAGGCATATAAACGACGGCCTTTTGACCGAGTTCTCTTGCCGCCCACGCCACACCTCTGCCGTGATTGCCATCTGTCGCGGTCACAAATGTGACATCGCCTATAACGGCTTTTATCTCATCGGATTTCAGCCTCTGAAATGGCAGCTCAGAAATGGGAACATCCAGCTGACTTGCGATGTATTTCCCGATGGCATATGCGCCACCAAGCACTTTAAAAGCGTTTAATCCAAAACGGTAGGATTCATCCTTGACCATGATGGATGCGACACCTAAATGTTTAGCCAAATGTTTCAAGTCGCGAAGTGGTGTGCATTCATACTGTGGAAAACTTTTGTGAAATGCTCTGACTTCATCGATGACTTCCTTACCCATAAATGTCAAATCCGTTTTGTCATCACGACTTAAATCCAGTTTCTTAAACACCATTTCTATCGGTTTCATCTTTCCCTCCTATGCGATGCGTTCTCATTACTATTATATGAATAATCCTTAACAAATGCCATCTCTAAATGCATTATTTCCACCTCAAAGGGTAATAATATGTATAGTGAGGTGAATTCATATGAATAGAGGAATCAGTCAATCCGTCAAGAGGTTTGATTTCGACGAAAAGATCGATGGCTCTGCAAAGTACACTGCAGATATTCGATTAGAGGGTATGCTACATGCTAAAACACTGAGGTCTGAACATGCGAAAGCGATTATCCATTCCGTGACCGTTCCTGATCTACCACCTGGCAACTTCATCGTCGACCACCATGATATATCCGGTGATAACGTTATTCCCGTCGTATATGATGACTGGCCGGTGTTTGCTGTGCGTGAAGTCAATTACATCGGCGAGCCCATTTTACTCGTTGTCGGGCCGGATAAGGCCGTCATCGAGCATATTTTATCCGATATTGTGGTTCATTATGAACCGCTGAAACCGACTTTTACGCTGAACGATGCCCTTCAAAACCCGCCTGATTATGCCTATGAATACGCCAAAGGTGATTTCAACAGCGCATCCATTCGCGCATCGAGAATCGTCGAGGAAACCTTTAAGACTGGCTATCAAGAACAGGCCTATCTTGAAACACAGTCCGTTTATGCAACCTATTCATCTGGCGAATGCACCCTATACGGCTCCATGCAGTGCCCTTACTATATCAAAAACGCCATTAAAAGAGCAACAGGGCTCCCAGATTCAAATATTCGCGTGATACAGTTGGCTACAGGTGGCGCATTTGGCGGCAAAGAGGAATTCACCTCACATCCCGCTGTACATGCGGCTTTAGCAGCCATCAAGACCGGCAAGCCCGTTTCTTTGATTTACGATAGAACCGAAGACATCGCCTACACGACCAAACGTCACCCATCTGAAATTAAACTCACCAGTTACCTCGATGATGAAGACAAAGTCATCGCGCGCTCTGCTGATGTTTTACTGGATGCTGGTGCCTACATGGGTCTATCGAGCGTTGTGCTTCAAAGACTTGGCTTCGCTGTTTTTGGCGTCTACAATATTCCAAACATCCAAATCAGAGCACGCGCCTATAAGACAAACAACATTATTTCAGGCGCTTTTCGCGGATTCGGTGCGCCTCAAGCAAATTTTGCGATTGAATCCCATATGAATCACCTTGCGAGACTACTAGATGTCAACCCGATTGATTTCAGAAAGCAGTATTTTTTAAAACAAGGCGAAACCTCATCCACAGGAGGCATACTCTTTTCTCCGATCAAACTCGAAGAAATCGTCGAAGAAATCAATTCAAACTCAGGTTTTCGCGACAAGTTCGCTTATCATACACAGAATAGGGGCATCGGTCTCAGTGTCTATTTTCACGGTTGCGGCTTTACAGGAAGTGGTGAAAAGGATCTTCTTAAAACACAGGTTTCTCTTAAAAAATATGCCGATGACCGCGTGGAAATTTTCGCCTCGAGTACCGAGATGGGACAAGGTGCCATGACGACACTCGCTAAAATCGTTTCAAATGCACTGGAAATACCGCTGGAAAAAGTTGTTCATAAGTACCCAGACACCCACACCTGTCCTGATTCAGGACCAACCGTGGCGTCCAGAACGGTGATGATCGTCGGAAAAGTCTTATACGACTTATCTTTAGAACTGAAGGCCAAGTGGCATGAAGGCGAAATCGAAATCTCAAAAAACTACGAATACCCTGAGGAACTCGTTTAGAACAATCGAGACTTTATGGGTAACGCTTACCCTGACTATGCATGGGGCGCGACAGTCGTGGAAGTCGTCGTTGATCCTTTGACTTACGCACCTGTTGTAACAGGTTTATGGACTGTCAGTGACATCGGCACCCCAATCGATGAAAAAATCGTCAAAGGGCAGATCGATGGTGGCTTTTATCAAGGTCTCGGCTTTGCAGCCATGGAAAACATGTTCGCGTCCAGTGGCGTCATCATTCAAAACGACTTCTCAAAGTACATGATCCCTAGCAGTGATGATTATCCTGAGATTCACAGCACACTCATCGAAAACACATACGAACATGGCCCTTTTGGTGCAAAAGGACTTGGTGAACTCGCAACAGTTGGCGTTGCATCTGCGTATGCTTCAGCTGTGGAAAATGCAACAGGCATAAAAATTTATAAGATTCCAATTACACCTGAGAGGATAAGGAGGTCGATGAAACATGACGATCATGAATGACGCCATTTTAGTAGAGTTCACATTAAACGGTGAACCGGTAACTGTAAATAGTCATCCACTCCGTCGCCTACTTGATGTCCTAAGGGAGGAATTTGGACTTACAGGTACGAAAGAAGGGTGTGGCGAAGGAGAATGTGGCGCATGTGCGGTGCTCATGGACGGCAAGCTGATCAACGCTTGTCTGGTGCCTATGGGAACCCTCGCGAAACACGATGTCACAACCATCGAAGGGTTTCGAAACACGAAACGGTTTGAAGTCATTAAGGCCGCTTATGAAACCGAAGGTGGTGTTCAATGCGGTTTTTGCACACCTGGGATGGTGCTTGCGACTGAAGCACTGCTTTCATCCTCCCCTCATCCGAGCAGAGATGAAATTGCGTCTTTTCTAAGTGGCAATCTATGTAGGTGTACGGGATACGATATGATCATAAAATCTGTCATCACGGCTTCGAAAGAAGGTGACGGTTTATGGTAAACGAAGATGCGATTAGAGGCTATCATCCAATTTCACTAAGTGATGCACTTGACTTTCTGGACAGTTATGATGCCACAGTATTTGCAGGTGGCACCGATTTAATGGTTAAACATAGACGTTTTAGCGGACTCACACCTTCACTGAATAAACCGGTTTTATTCATCTCACATCTAAAAGCGATGCATGGCATACAAGTAAATGATGGCATTTTGACGATTCGTGCTGCAACCACACTCACGGACTTATTAAGTGCTCCCCAAGTCCCAACTTTTATCAAGGCCGTATTAAGAGAGCTTGCCTCTGTGTCCATCCGAAATTTGGGGACTATAGGGGGCAATATTTGCAACGCTTCACCTGCAGGCGATACGATTCCTATGCTCGTCGCACTGGACGCTGAACTTGAACTGACTTCTTTGATGGATAAACGCACGTTGCCGATTTGCGACTTTATACTTGGCCCTGGAAAGACAGCGCTTGGGCACGGTGAGCTGTTGACGGCGATTCACATTCCCATTTTACCCACTTTTGAACCTGAAAATGCTTACAATCACTTTTTCTACCGAAAAATAGGCAACCGCAAGAGCAACGCCATTTCCAAAATCTCTTTTTTTGGTATAGCGCATAAAGACCCGCTAAAATTCAACGAGATTAGAATGGCGTTCGGTGCCGCTGCACCTACCGTGATACGTGACAAAACATGTGAAAAGCAGATTATTGGACTCGAACATGATATAATAGAGTCAAGAATCGATATTTTTTTACAGCAAATCGAATCGAAATTGAATCCTATAGATGATATCCGGTCGACGAAAGACTATCGACTTGATGTCCTCCTTAATTTAACGAGAAGCTTCATCTTAGATGAGCATTAGAAAGGCGGACCTTATGAAACGTCTCGTTCAAAGTTACAAATTTATGATCATCGTGGTCGTTTTTTTGACGATTACAGGATGCCAGGCAATCTCGCCCGTTATCATAGAGTCAACTACCATAAATGAAGCTGAAAATGAGACAGTGGTCACGACAGAAGTGGCAACACAAGCGGTTACAGAAGCGACAACAGAAGCAACAACTGAAGTGGAAGCAGAAGTGGAATCAGAAGTGGAAATAGCGGAAAACATATTGCCAGTACGTTATTTCACTGACCAATTGGAAAGAAACAATGATTTTGTCGGGTGGCTGAAAATCGATGGCACGAACATCGATGCACCCCTTCTGCGGTATACGGACAACGATTACTATTTAAGCCGTGATTTTGACAAGCGCAGAAGTCAGTCAGGTTCGATCTATGTCGACTATAAAAATATTGGATACTTTCACGACCGTCATTTGGCGATTTATGGACATTATATGAACGACGGGACCATCTTCCACGATCTACACCGTTTCAAATCGCTGGATTTCTATCGAAAAAATCCCTATGTCACGATCAGTGGCCTGTACGAAACATATGTCTATGAAATATTTTCAGTCCAAATCGTATCGGCTTACGATTACTATCTCTACTTCGATTTGGACGATGACGCTTGGCTTGAATATGCAAAACATTTCAGTAGAGTCTCCATGCACA
>DMYC01000085.1 GCA_003482695.1 Clostridiales bacterium UBA8960 | reverse complement strand
GTTATTGAATAATCGCGATGCATCAACGCATTTATTATGCCTCTACGCAGTACTTCTTCTGGGATTTCGAGAACATCTTTTCGCTTAAGACCATGCCCCTTAATCAGTCCGGATAACTGTAAGTGATTCATTAAAAATGCCATTGTATCTCTTAACACACTAAAAATATCACCTGAATACTCCTTTTTATCTATAAAATCGAGTACAGACTCCCCTAGAAATTTTGCACACTTAACGGATGAATGAGACATCTTACCTATTACAACAGCACCCGCATTCGTTAAGTAGTTTCTATCTCCAGTTCGTTCAATCATCTTCAAATTCAACAGTTTTTCCATCGTAATTGAAGTCATAAATTCGTTTTCGAGAATTTTGGATAATTTTATAGCGTCTTCGTCGAAGAGTTCATCATATATGTCTTCATCAAATGATTTGTTGAGTCTTTGTCGTTCAAGTTCTTTTATCATCTCTATGTCTGCTAATTTATTCGTCCTGCCCACTCTGACATAGGTCCCTTCAATTTTACCTTTACTCTTAATGTAATAAGGCACATTGCTTCCTGGAAACACTTGAATGACTAAAATACTTTTATTCTCTAAGGAGTAAGTATAGATTTCAGGAAGAATCATCGGAAAAATCGAATCATGAATGATGTTTGGCACTTTTTCCAAATAATTATTAAGTCCTTCAGGATTGAGTCCAAGTACCTCTCCTTTGTCAGAAACACCAATTATAATGTACCCTCCAGCTCTGTTTGCAAAAGCGCAGACGGTTTGTGAAATTTGATTGTTCTGAGGGAAATCTACTTTGAATTCAACTGTTTTCGATTCCCCCTCTTTTATTAAATTTTGTATCATCTCAATCACCTCACTCTATGTTAATTTATTTTATCATACACAAAAATAAAACTCAATTTAAACTTCGAATTTTAAAACGAATTATAAATTGAGTTTTATATACGCTCGTTAAAACCATTTCCTGTCACAGTTGTTTGTTTCCGCTTCCGTTTATGGTGACAGGTACCAAAGCGGAAGTTGAACTTGGTCATGGTTTATTGAAGTGGAAAGACTATTCCCTAAAACGATATTTTGGGCAGAAAAAAAACGGACCTCTTTACGAGATCCGCATTTTAAATGATTTGTTCAACTTCACTTTTGGTGTCTGACACCGTGGGGAAGTTCTCACTTTTGGTGTCTGACACCGTGAGAAGTTTTTAAGAGATCCGCATTTCTGTTGTTTTGTTCAACTTCACTTTTGGTGTCTGACACCGTGGGAAGTTTGTGACACCGTGGGAAGTTTCCACTTTTGGTGTCTGACACCGTGGGTGATGTTTTTGGTGTTTTTGAGTGATGTTTTTGATTGCAATCACTGCGCGAGTTTTAGGCAGAAAAAAACGGACCCCTCTTAAGAGATCCGCACTTCTGTTGTTTTGTTCAACTTCACTTTTGGTGTCTGACACCGTGGGAAGTTTGTGACACCGTGGGAAGTTTCCACTTTTGGTGTCTGACACCGTGGGAAGTTCCTGACACCGTGGGAAGTTCACCGTGGGGAAGTTCTAAGGAGTAATTGTTACAGCCGTATCAGAATCTGCCCTAGTTGCTGTATACTCAACATCTCCAGGAGTAGATTTAATAGTAAAACCACCATCAGCCTCTATTGTTAACGACTCAATTCGCGTTGCTGTTACACCTGATAATACAACTACAGGATTTGCAGCAATTGTAGCGGCATCTGTTGTAGTTGCTAGCGCTGCTAACGTTCCTTCAGTGAGCAATGCTTCAATAGCGGTTGCAATCTGCTTAGAATCAGTTACAACTTGTGTTTTATGAGCACGTTCTTGAAAGTTGGTAAATCTCGGAATCATTATAGCAGCCAAAATCCCAAGTATAGCAATAACAACAATCAGTTCAATAAGGGTGAACCCGCCCTTTCTCTTTTTCTTAAGTACTTTCATCATGTCTTTCTTCCTCCTTAACTTGTCTAAGTCTAAGTATTTATTATTTTAAAGCCTCACACCTATTGCTAACCGACCAATGAATACATATCAAACATCGGTAACAACATTGCGATGACTATAAAACCAATCATAAGCGCCATAATGACGATCATCAGGGGTTCGAGCAGCTGTACTAGCCTTTGAATCGCGGCTTCCAGTTCCTCATCGTAATAATCTGCCGCTTTATCAAGCATATCTTCAAGTGCACCGGATTCTTCACCGATGCCCACCATCGATACCATCATCGGTGGAAACATGTCGATTCTTTTTAAAAGCGAGTGTAGCGAAGACCCTTTTTTAATGTCTTCCGTGACTTTACCGATGCCGTCGATGACCACCATATTCGTCGTGACGGCTGCTGATGTATCAAGCGCCTGAATAATCGGAATGCCGCTGGCAAGTAAAGTTGAAAGCGTTCTTGTAAAACGCGATGTCGCGATTTTTGCGACCTGTGTCTTTACGACGGGAATCTTATTGACTAACTTGTCAAAAGCCCGCTTGCCGCTTGTCGTTTTAACGGTTCTTCGAATCATGAACGAAAGACCAAACACAACAAGCAAGTATATATACCAAAACTTGCGAATCGATTCACTTAAATCTAGTAAAAACTGAGTAATCCCAGGTAGAGGTACGCCTGAAGACGTAAACATGCTCGTAAAAGTCGGTAAAATAAACGTAATCATAAAGATCACGACGGTTATGGATAAGACACCAAGTACCGCTGGGTAAACCATAGCCCCTTTAATTTTGCTATTGATGCGATTCTCTTTCGTATAGTGCGTCGACATACGTTCGAGCACACTATCAAGGTTACCGGTGAGTTCACCGGACTCTACCATGCTAATTAGAAGGGATGGAAACACCTTAGGATGCTTTTTCATGGAAACCGACAAAATATCGCCCTTTTGAACCGATATCGTCATATCCTTAACTGTTTTCTGCACCGTCTTATGCTCAGACTGATGATAAAGCACATCAAGTGCATTCATGAGCGGCATCCCCGCATGCAACATAACATACAGTTGCTTACAGAAAATGGAGATATCCTTCGCTTTAACTTTCTTTTCAAAAATTGACATTGATCCAATATCTTGACCTTTTGGGGCTTCCTCTTCGATTTTGATCGGCGTATGTCCCTTTGATCTGATCATCTGGATCAGTTCTTCTTTATTATCAGCAAGATAGGTCGTCTGTATAACTTTTCCAGTGACGTCTACTTCCTTACATACGTATGTAACTGCCAAGCTTTTCTCCCCCTTTCCCAAAAAAATGTTTCATTTTTGTCACATCTACCGCTATGATACCCTATCATACGCTTATATTCACAAAAAATCTAGTGCTTTTTGCATATATTTGTTTTTCCAATAGATGGCGTCACATATATTGAATTTGTTTCATGGTCATATCGATGTCCACAGAATATTTCCTGAGCGTAGGCAAATCGATGATGCGTTTGCGATACAGCTCAAGAAGCGAAGCATCCATGGTTTGCATACCTTGATTTGAGCCCGTCTGAATCACGTTTTGAATCTGGTGTGTTTTGCCCTCGCGAATCAAGTTTCGAATCGCCGGGTTCGCCACCATAATTTCAAATGCCGCGACCCTGCCTGTGCCATCCGCCTTCGGTAAAATTTGCTGCGAAATGACCGAAGGCGGAT
>DMYC01000052.1 GCA_003482695.1 Clostridiales bacterium UBA8960 | reverse complement strand
CGTTTTCAAATCCGATGTGAATCCAAGATGCATCCCATGAAGTGTACGGATAAACCGCCGTACAAACTTCCAAACATCTCGTAGACGCTGCAAGGATCAAATCATCATTAGTAGCATTAAGTACTTCGCGAACAATGATAGAGTGTGCACATCCTGGGCACAAAAGGTTAGCACCCTCAAAGCGATCCGCTGAAGTGGAAAACTCTTTAAGGTTTTTGATTTTTTTAATTTCTGACATCATTCACCCCTTAGAAAAATGAAAGCTTCGGTCCACGAAGACCGATGTATTGTTGCAATGGCGTTGTAGGTTTTCCTGCATCCATATTTGCTTTAAGGTCATTAAAAATGCCCACTAGATGTGCTTTAGTCAAATCACGTCCGCCCAATCCATAAATATAGTTCGTAAGAACTGCTTTGGTATCGGTATTGAAAAGTGAACCTGAAATCTCATTGAAAAGCATACCCATAGTTCCATGAGGACTAGAGCGATCCAATGTTCCGATTGCTTTAACATCTTTTAAGACTGCAGCTAATTGCTCCATTGGCCATGGACGGAAAACACGAATACCGACAACACCGGCTTTAATTCCAGTTGCACGCAATTCATTAACGACTTCCATCGCTGTTTCAACCGATGTTCCCATACAAATAACCGCCATTTCAGCATCATCCATCTGGTGAGTTTCAACTAAATTATAACGGCGTCCTGTCAATTTTTCAAAATCATCAAAAGCTGCTTCTAACTTAGGAATAACGGCTGTCATAAGTGCATGCTGCTGACGTGCTTTGTGTTCAAAATGCCAATCTTCTTCGGTTTGAACCCCGTGAGTTACTGGGTGATCGAGATCGAGCATATCATTCATAGGTTTAAATTCACCAACGAAATTAAAGCCCTGTTCATCGCTCATTGTATGAACACCCTGTGCTGTATGAGACGTCATAAACCCGTCTTGGTGAACCATTGCAGGGAGACGAACATCGTGATCCTCAGCAACTTTAAACGCAATAAAGTTCAAATCGTACGCGTGCTGTGGATTATAAGCATCGAGCTGAATCCATCCGCTGTCACGTCCCATGTACATATCAGAGTGGTCACCGTTAACGTTCAATGGCGCACCGATAGCACGGTTAACAACATTGAGGATAATCGGAAGACGCATACCTGAAGCTGAGTACAATGTCTCAACCATCAATGCAAAACCCTGTGATGACGTTGCTGTTGCAACACGACCGCCAGCAGCCGATGCACCAATACAACATGACATAGCACCATGCTCAGATTCAGTCATAACGAATTCACCGTCAACATAAGCATTCGCAGCAAAACCGGCATAATTTTCAACAATTGGGGTCGATGGAGTAATCGGGTATGCCGCTACAACATCCACTTGAACTTGACGAAGCGCGTGGCTCGCCGCCATATTACCATCCCAGACTTCGATGTCTCGTAGTTCCATAGTATCAGCCATTAGTCTTCCTCTACTTCTGTTTCTTTTTCTTTTTTCTCTTTTTTAGGCCACTGTTCAAGTGCAATATCTTCATCTTGCTGCTCAGCAAACATGAGCAATGATTTTGGATTGGTGGGGCATACTTCCACACAAATTCCACACCCTTTACAGTGATCAAAATCAATTCCGACCATTTTTTTATCGCGTGCGATAATAGACATATCGGGGCAGTAGATCCAACAAAACTGACAGTCAATACAGTAATCTTTATTAAACAACGGCTTTTCGATACGCCAGTCTGCTACACTCGCGGTAAACGAACTCGATTGTGAGTAGGGGCGATCCTCCGGCAATGTTGTTGCGATATTTTGTACCGCTCCATCAAATGTACGAAGCATTGCGCCGATTTCAAATCCATCCCATCCTGCTTTTTCCATACGAGACTCCTTACTTTACTTCATCATAAGCGCGTTGAATCGCGATCATGTTGGCGTCAATTATTTTTTGAGGCAGTTTTTTCAATACACGAATCATGTTTTCTTTGAAAAAGTCCATCTCATACATACCCGAAACCTTCATCAATGCGCCTAGCATTGGTGTATTGGGGATCGCTTTTCCGATTGTCTCTTGCGAAATTTTAATACAATCAACGGTGTATACTTTTTTACCTTGAAGCTTTGGTTGTGATGCAATCAGCTCTTCGGTACTCATATGAGTCGTAATAATATAAACAGTATCTGGTTTTTCAAACGCCGTAAAATCAGCAACATAAACCAAGGCTGGGTCAATTACCAAAACATAATCTGGAGCCATAAATTTTTCGTGATTCATAATTACTTGATCATCTACACGATTATACGCTGTCATCGCAGCACCACGTTTTGCAGAACCGTAGAACGCAAACGCCTGTACATGTTTTCCGGTGGTGGATACAACGTCCGCTAAACCTTTTGCACCCGTTACAGCACCTTGACCGGCGCGACTATGCCATCGAATTTCGAGCATGGCTTCTCCCTCTGACTTAAATTTTTAAGCTTGCATTTATCAGTACGTGTATTTTATGTAACTTGCTCTTAAATGTAGCTTTTCACTTTTACACAGCATGAAAAGTATGGCAAAGATGTTACTTTACACCTTTTTTGGCGATAGTTCGCACAGCATCAAGAACATTTTCCTGTATAACAAAATCAAATGTTGATAATTGTTCA
>DMYC01000166.1 GCA_003482695.1 Clostridiales bacterium UBA8960 | reverse complement strand
ACTCATTGCCACTAAATCGCGCAATAATGCTATTTTCCAACTTTTGGACAACTTCTAGCAACCTTCTCCCAAGCTGAATGATGATTTCATCGCCAAAGCTATGCCCATAAATATCATTGACATACTTAAAGTTATCGATATCAAGCAGTATCAGGAAACCTTCTCCATTATTGTCCAAAACACTATTAAAATACTGTTCAAAGTATCTTCTATTGTAAAGCTGCGTTAAAGAATCCTTATACGCCATATTATAAATTTTAAGCTCATAATTTTTTCTTGCGGTGATATTCTGATGCGATCCAGAAATACCGGTTAATTTACCTTCAACTTTTCTCGCGATGCCGACTGCTTCAATCCATTCATATTGTCCATCTTTATTGATGACTCTATATGACATACGATAATTTTCAAATGTATCACTATTATAATTCTTTATTTTGTCCTCAACCATATATCTGTCTTCCGGATGTACTAAGTTCAACCAAGTCTCAAATGATGTATTCAATGCGCTTACATTGAAGTTTTTATACCAAGCCGGCGTTAAATAGTTAATGTTTCCATTAAGATCAATATCCCATAGACCTTCTTCAGATGCTTGAAAGATTGATTTATATCTTTCTTCACTTGTGGCTATTTCGCTGTTCTTCTCATTGACGCTCTCGATCATGGAATTAAAGCCATTGATTAATACATTGACCTCATCGTTGTCCGCGTTAAAATCACACTTTACTGAATAGTCCCCTTTTTCAATTTTTCTCATGACATTTACAAGTTTAACGATTGGATCGACGATTTTTGATGAAAGTGTACTGGATATTTTTTTTGCAAAAAGAATGACGATGATTGTGATAACCATTGATAAAACAAATAAATACATGAGTGTCGTATAAATTTCATCTAAACTAATGGATGCGATGATAATTATTCCTAAATTGTCCAAGTGTTTAATGTGATGAATGTAGTTCACATCTCTATACTCAGTACGATTTATGAGATTATTAAAACCGACACTCATTTCAGGTACATCGTCCCAACTTGTTGCGAGTCTTGAAGAATCATTGCTCGCCAAAATGCTACCCGATTGGTTCACGATCGTAATAAATCCGCGCTCGCCTATCCTTGACTCACTGACAAGTTTGGTAATGTCAGAAAGTAAAATATCCACGCCAACAACCATGTTATTGCCAACATACTTCGAAGCTGTAATCGTGAATTCGCCTGTACCATGATCTACATATGGTTCAGTCCAATTGACACGACCCTTTTCATTCAAAGCAATTGAGTACCATGGTCTCGTGCGTGGATCATAATTGTCAGCGACATAACGTCTCGGGAAAAGATAGAAAGTGCCATTGTCTTTTGCAATAAAGACCGTACTTGCACTTTCAAATACATTCTTAAAGGTTTGAAGTGTTTCGTTATAATATATATCTGAATCTATATTTTGTGGCAATACTAAATAGTTTTTTAAAGCGATCAAGCTCTTTTGTGTATTATTAAAAGTCGACTCCATTAAAGAGTTCGTTAAATTAATAACGTTGTTAGCATCGTTTTTATAACCTTTCATAACTTGAAGATATGAAACCGCTAAAAAAACAATGCCAGTCGTCATCGCAAGAGAAATGATGATTGTCATCAAGATCCTGTTGATTTTTCTTTGAATGCTATTAGATTTCATTGAGTTTCATCAACTCTTTTCTAAATTTCTTGATGATTTTCTTCTCCATTCTGGAAACGGTCATTTGAGAAACATTAAGTTCATCAGCCACCTGAATTTGAGTTTTGTTTTCAAAAAAACGGTCATTTACAATTTTTATTTCAACTTCATTCAGTTTTTTTAGACACATGTTAATAAAATCTCTGTTTTCAATAATATCAAAGTACTTATCATCTCGTCCAATAATGTCTTGGAGCTGAATATCCTTATCGTCACCGGAAGCATCATAAGTTAAATCCAACGACTTCGGCGTATACACTTGTGACGCTTCCATCGCTTCGATAACTTCTTCTTCGGTTACATTCAAATATTCTGCAATATCGCTTACTTTTGGTATTCTTTGCAAATCTTGTTGTAGTTTTGATTTCGCTTGATTAATTTTTTTAGAAAGTTCTTGAATTCTTCTTGGCACGCGAACGGACCACCCTTTATCTCTGAAATACTTTTTAATTTCTCCGATAATGGTAGGCGTAGCAAAGCTGGAGAACTCAAATCCCCGATCTACATCATAACGCTCAATCGCATAAATCAATCCCAATGAAGCGACTTGATAAATGTCTTCGTACTCAATGCCTTTATTAATGTATTTCTTAGCTAAAATCTCAGTAATATACATATGACGCTTGATTAGTTCATTTCTAATGGCAATATCGCGATTGTTTTTATATAGAATAAACAGTTCTTTGGTCCCAAACGTAAGAAACTCATTGTTACTAGAACCATTTTCATTTATGATCATTTGCTTTTTTCTCATGAACATCAGCCCCTAACAGAAGAAGAACATTTATTCAACGATCTTACTCATTATAATTTTTGTTCCGCTACCTTCACTTGTCTCAATTTCAACAGTATCCATTAATGATTTGATTATAAAAAGTCCTAGACCATTTTCTTGCAAATCTTCGGCATTTGGTTTTTTGTAATTTTCCACATCAAATCCTCTGCCATGATCAACTACTTCTATCACTAAACTATCAGACTTATTGATAAACTCCAACTTATAGGTTTCATCTGAACCTGAATGCAAAATGGCGTTATTGCATGCTTCTCCAACCGCTAATTTAATATCTTCAATTGTTTCGATATCAAACCCCATCTGATTCGCAACAAAGGAAGCCGCTAACCTGGCAATACTGACATATTCAGGCTTACTTGGCAATGACATATTTATTGATTCCCTCATTTTTTACTCCACCTTTACTCTTAATTACGAATCGAAAAAATTCTATCTAATCCAGTTAAAGTAAATATTTTTAAAATACTAGGCTTCAATTTCTCAAACTGAACGGTGTTATTGTTAATACGCACATTTTTATAGAAACTGATTAACACACCTAAGCCTGTGCTATCAATGTATTCTAAATTTTCACATTTAAATACAAAATCAGACTGTTTTTTTTCGTTGAGCAAAAATAATTCTTCTTTAAGAATTGCTTTCGAGTTGATATCAACTTCTCCTATCAATTCGACTTCCCAACTTTTGTCCATTTCATTGTAATTGGTGTTCAATTTCAAAGCCATTGTTATAGTCCCCCTTTATTTCGGTTCATATTAAACAAAATGAGTATTCATGAAATTATTATACACTATATTGGTACTTTGAATTATAAAATTTGGAAATTGAAGAACCAAAAATTAGATTCTGTTCAATTTCCAAATTATAAATCTTAATTTCTATTCATTTACTGTTTCATTTTCAGTCACAATTTCATTTGCAATTTCAATATCTGACGCCTCATCTGACTCTGCATCTGACTCACCGATTTTTGCAAGTGAAACCAATCTTGTACTTTCATCAACTCTCATTAATCTTACACCAGACGTAATTCTGCCTGTTACTGAGATGTCATCTACTTTGATTCTAATCAATACACCATTGTCATTGATAATCATGAGTTCATCATTATCATTTACAACAACAGCGCCAATAAGGTTGCCTGTTTTGCTGTTGAGGTTATACGTTATGATACCTTTACCACCCCTGTTTTGCTGTCTATATTCCTTAAGTGGTGTACGTTTGCCATAACCATTTTCAGAGACAACAAGCAATTTGGCATCTTCCTTAACGACTTCCATATCGATTACATAATCGTTTCCAGTCAAACCAATCGCTCTAACACCAGTAGCTGTACGACCCATTGATCGAACATCGTCTTCATGAAAACGAATCGATTTGCCCTTCGTCGTCACGACGATCAAATCATCTTCACCTGTTGTTCTTCTGACAGAAATAAGCTGATCATTATCCTTTAAGTTTATCGCAATAAGTCCAGTTTTTCTGCTCGTGTCAAATTGATCGAGTGTTGTCTTTTTGATGACGCCATATTTTGTGCATAGTGTTAGATAACCATCATCAAAATCTTTAATCGGCACAACTGCATTGACCTTCTCATCTCCTTCAAGAGGCAATAAATTAACGATAGCCGTTCCTTTAGAGATTCTTGAACCATCAGGTATCATATAAGCTTTCAAACGGTATACTTTACCAAAATTAGTGAAAAACAACAAATAATCATGTGTAGAAGTCGTATAAATTTCCTTGATAAAATCTTCCTCTCTCGTTGAAAGACCTGTCTTGCCTCTACCACCACGTTTTTGAGAGACGTATTCACCTGTTGATACGCGCTTGATGTATCCAGCATGCGTCAACGTGATGATGACCTCATCTTCTTCGATCAAATCCTCATAATCAATTTCATCAGGGTTTATGCTGATGTCTGTTCTTCTTTCATCACCATATGCTTTTTTGATTCGAAGTAAATCATCTTTGATTATACCAAGTAACAAGTGCTCATTCACTAAAAGATTGTTTAAATAATCGATTAGTTTTAAAAGTTCTTGATATTCGTTTTCAATTTTTTCTCTTTCAAGACCTTGTAAACGACGAAGTCTCATATCTACGATGGACTTTGCTTGATTCTCTGAAAGGTCGAATTGTTCCATAAGCTTGAGCTCAGCGTTATTATAAGAGGCTCTGATGATTCGAATGACCTCATCAATATTGTCAATCGCAATACGCAATCCCTCTAAAATATGCGCTCTTTCTTTCGCTTTTTTCAAATCATATAACACGCGTCTTCTTTCAACAACTTTTTGATGCTCTAAATAAGCGTCAAGCATTTGCTTAAGATTCATAACTTTAGGTTCGCCGTTGTGAAGGGCTAACATGATTATGCTATATGAAACTTGAAGTTGGCTATTTTTATAGATTTGATTCAACATGATGTGTGCGTTGACATCTTTTCTGAGCTCGATGACAATGCGAATGCCATTTCTGTTACTTTCATCTCTAAGGTCAGTAATGCCTTCCAATCGCTTATTTTTAACATGTTCAGCAATTGCTTCAATCATTTTAGATTTATTGACTTGATATGGAATCTCTGTGACGATAATTCTGCTTTTACCGCTTTTCATCTCTTCGATTTCAGCCACTGATCTTAAAATAACTTTACCGCGGCCTGTTCGATAAGCGCGTTTTATTCCTTCAACGCCCATAATTTCAGCACCTGTTGGAAAATCTGGTCCTTTTACACATTCCATCAAATCGTAAATATCCGTTTCAGGATCATCAATGATTTTTATCACACCATCAATAATTTCACTTAGATTATGTGGTGGTATAGATGTCGCCATACCAACAGCTATTCCATTTGATCCGTTAATCAGCAAATTTGGAAAACGGCTTGGTAAAACAAGCGGTTCTCTTTCCGATTCATCAAAATTCGGTGCAAAATCAACTGTTTCTTTATCGATATCTCTCAATAACTCGCCTGATAAACGCGTCATTCTCGCTTCAGTATATCGCATAGCAGCAGCGCCATCACCATCAATCGAACCAAAGTTACCATGGCCATCGATAAGTGGATAACGCATCGAAAAATCTTGTGCAAAACGAACGAGTGCGCCATATATGGATGAGTCACCATGAGGATGGTACTTACCCATAACTTCTCCGACGATACGCGCTGATTTTCTATGTTGTCTATCATGCGTAAAATTGAGTTCACTCATCGCGTATAAAATTCTTCTGTGAACAGGTTTCAAACCATCTCTAACATCTGGTAATGCTCTACTCACAATTACACTCATCGCATAGTCGATATAGGATTTTTTCATTTCATCCATAATATCAACAAGCAAAATTGTTTGATTCAAATTGACAGTTTCATTGATATCATCTGAAGCGTCTTCATAAGATGTTTCAATGATTTCTTCGTCATCTATATTTTTTGGATCATCACTCAAAACACTATCCTCCTAGATATCAAGATTTTTAACATACTTTGCATTCGCTTCTATGAATTCACGTCTCGGTTCAACTTTCTCACCCATGAGTGTGGAGAAAATCAAATCCGCTTCTATCGCGTCTTCAACCGTTACTTTCATAATTGTTCTGACACTAGGATCCATCGTTGTTGTCCATAATTGCTCGGCATTCATTTCACCAAGACCTTTGTATCTTTGTATAATGACGCCTTGTCTACCAATATCATTGAGCAAATTATTGAGTTCTTTATCTGAATATAAATAATAAACGCTCTTTCCCTTTTTCACTTTATAAAGGGGTGGAATGGCGACATAAATGTGACCTTGTTCTATAAGCGGTCTCATGAATCTAAAGAAGAATGTCAAAAGTAAAGTTCTAATATGCGCGCCGTCAACATCGGCATCGGTCATAATGAATATTTTATCATATCTAAGTTTTGTAACATCGAAATCATCACCTATACCACATCCAAATGCAGTAATCATCGCTCTAATTTCAGAAGAACTAAAAATTTTAGAAAAATTTGCTTTCTCAACATTCATAATTTTTCCACGTAAAGGCAATATCGCTTGAATATTTCTGTCGCGGCCTAATTTAGCTGAACCACCTGCAGAATCCCCTTCGACAATATATATCTCACATTTTGCAGGGTCACGTTCTGAGCAGTCTGCCAGTTTTCCTGGAAGTGTCATACCGTCTAAAGCGCCTTTACGTCTTGTTAATTCTCTGGCTTTTCTAGCAGCTTCTCTTGCTTTAGCGGATGTCAAACACTTATCGATTATGACTTTAGCTTGAGCTGGGTTCTCTTCAAGATAAGACTCGAGCATTTCTGATGCTGCTGATTCTACGATGCCTCTAATTTCACTGTTTCCTAGTTTGGTTTTAGTTTGGCCTTCAAACTGAGGTTCTTCAAGTTTAACGGATACAATCGCTGTTATGCCTTCTCTAACGTCTTCACCCGTTAAATTTTCATCTTTTTCTTTTATGATGCCTTTTTTACGGCCATAATCGTTAATCAATCGCGTTAAAGCGGATCTAAATCCGATAAGATGCGTGCCGCCTTCATGTGTGCTTATATTGTTTGCAAATGTAAATACATTCTCTGAATAACTGTCCGTATATTGAAACGCTATCTCTACAGTGTTGGTTGCGTTAATTTGTTCAGCATAAACCACATCTTCATGAATAGGTGTCCGGTTTACATTCAAATACTGAACGAATTCACTTATACCGCCCTCATAGATAAATCTTGAAGATTTTTTTACGTCTTGTCGATTGTCAGATATAATGATTTCGATTCCTTTGTTAAGGAAAGCCAACTCTCTGATTCTTGATTCCAATGTAGTAAAATCATAATCCAAAGTTTCAAAAATAAGATGATCTGCCTTGAAAGTCGTTTTAGTACCTGTTATAGAGGCATTATCGAGTACGCCAATAACATGCAGCTTTTCTGATGTGTTGCCACGCTCAAAAGCAATTCGATGAATTTTACCATCTCTCTTGACTTCAACTTCGAAATTTTCTGATAGTGCATTAACAACTGAAGCACCAACGCCATGCAAACCACCAGAAACTTTGTATCCTCCACCGCCAAATTTACCACCTGCATGTAGAACGGTGTGAATGACCTCGACAGCAGGAATCCCCATCTTTTGATGCATGTCTATAGGCATACCTCTACCATCATCTTCAACAACGACGATATTATCAGGTTCGATGCTTACTGTGATTTTTTTACAATGCCCAGCCAATGCTTCATCGATACTATTATCTACGATTTCATAAACCAAGTGATGCAATCCTCTAGCAGCTGTAGATCCTATATACATGCCAGGTCTTTTTCTAACTGCTTCTAGGCCTTCCAATACTTGTATCTGATCAGCATTATATGCTTGATTTGACA
>DMYC01000359.1:7029-9444 GCA_003482695.1 Clostridiales bacterium UBA8960 | reverse complement strand
GTTAAGTTTTCTTTATCGATTTCTATAAACTGATTCATCTTAACTGTAGAAATCATGAGTCCACCGTTAAGTGCCACACTTGCGCCTACTAGACCAGTGCCTTGACCTCTAGGTGTAACAGGAATATCGTTTTCATAGCAATATTTGAGGAGTTTTGAAACTTCATCCGTCGTCAAAACTTCGACGACCACATCTGGGAATCGATGTTTATCCGCTAATTCATCTCTTGAATAATCCTCATGGACTTCCTCACCGGCGAAAATTCTTCCTGCTGGAATGATCGATTTGAAATATTCTACATCCGTTTGATCGATTTTCTTAAAGATTGTTGACATAACAGCCTCCTATAGTGTGCCTTCGTTTTCAATTCGTTCAATAAGTCTTGGCAATACCTCATAGATATCACCAACCACAGCATAATGCGCATTTTTGAATATCGCCGCTTCCGGGTCGATGTTGATTGCCATGATTTGCTCCGAACCCTTCATGCCTGCGACAAATTGAACCGATCCAGACACACCACATGTTATGATGAGTTTAGGTCTTACCGTTCTACCACTAAGACCTATTTGTAATTTTGGATCCATCCAGCCTTTTTCTATCAAAGGACGTGTACTTGCTACTTTTGCACCTAATTTTTCAGCGAGCTTATATGCAAGGCTCAGATCTTCTTGTTTCTTAAATGCAGATCCGACGACGATGATGACTTCAGCGTCTTCTATGCCGATTGTCTTCTCTTTTTCATGAACTTCAAGTACTTCGATTTCTGAAGCCAGTTTTTCACTTGCCACAGAACACTTCGTGATAAGCCCAGCTGGATTTTCAACGATAGCTGGTGCATCGAATATCTTATACCTTACAGTCGCGAACTGCGGTCTATGGTCAGGTGTATGAATATGGGCCATGATATTTCCGCCAAATGCAGGTCTAATCTGATCCAAATCTGTGTTTTCTTGAACATCTAGTACAGTACAGTCAGCCGTTAATCCTGTTCTAAATCGAGCCGCTAATCTTGGCGCTAATGAGCGACCAATCGTCGTACCGCCGACGAGAACGATCGAAGGTCTGTTATTATGAATGTAATCTTCAAAGCAAGCCGCATATGGCTCTATTCTAAAATCCTTCAGCTCTGTTTCATCGTAAACGAATACTTCGTCTACGCCGTACTTTAATATCTTTTCCGCATCTTTCATGATGTCATGTCCCATGAATATCGCATGCACTGGGTGATTTATCTTTTGTGCCAACTCTCTGGCTTTTCCGATGAGTTCATATGAAACTGGATGTATATCGCCTTCAACGTGATCGATATAAACTGCAACACCTTTCCATAATGATTTGTCGACTGTTTCTCTTACAGACTCAACATATTCAAAAATTTCTGGCTCTTGCTTGATACAGATTTTACACATTTTACAACCACTATTTATGGTGATGCCAGCACTCGTATACTCGATCGCATTAAATGGACAAAGTTCGACAAGTCCTTCAGGCTTAGTTACTTTATCTTGATGTACAACAATTTTCGCCATGATTTCCCCCTATATAAATTTTAAACGTTTCATCATATCAAACATATTGTCTGATAAAAGCTTCCCATCACCGTGCCAAACTTCATGCGAGTCATTTCCAGTAGGTGGGAATATACGCTTAACTTGTGTCGGTGAGCCATTAAGTCCATATTTCATCTCATCTTGATCTTCAAGATCTTTGAAGCCAAGTCGTTTGATGACAAAATTCTCCGTCGATTTCTTAAGCTTATAAGATGGAAGTCTTGGCTGAAAAATGCCTTTATCCACTGTGATTAAACAAGGGAAATTTATTTTAGCGATTTCTACTGTTTGAGGCATATCCATTTCAACAGTCATATTTTGGGGACTTATGTCGAAAATTTTAGTGACGTTCGCAATATGCGGAATACTAAGGAATTCGGCCATCTCTGGACCAACTTGTGCCGTATCGCCATCCGTTGTCATTTTGCCGCAAATGATCAAATCTGGCATACCGAGTTTTTTTACACCTTCTGCAAGTGTATAAGCCGTCGCCCAGACATCAGAACCGGCAAATTTTCTATCGCTTAGAATGGCACCATGATCTGCACCCATCATAAACGCTTCTTTTATGATACGCTCAGCTTGTGGTGGTCCCATCGTTAGGACAGTAACCTCGGCATTGTACTTTTCTTTAAGAATAGTAGCTGTCTCTATCGCATATAAATCATATGGATTCATCTTTGATGCGATGCCGTCGCGTTTGAGCACCCCAGTGGTTTCATCGATTTCGACCTGAGTCGTACCAGGCACTTGCTTGATACACACTAAAATTTTCATTTATACCTCCCCCAAATTAACCATGTTTTGGTAGTATGGTCTGCTGGTCAGACCACTTATAACAAAATAGTAACACTCTTTAAAA
>DMYC01000359.1:0-6871 GCA_003482695.1 Clostridiales bacterium UBA8960 | reverse complement strand
ATTTTCTCGTTAATTTGAATCCGTTCGGCTCTTCATGACCATCTCAAAGTGATTATGCATGCCTTCACTTGCATGCTCACTCTTACCAGCTAAAATCGCCTCAGCGATTTCGACATGTTTATTTAAAAGAATCTGAGGATCATTCGACCAAACATTGATGGAATTTCGTGCCTCCGAAATAAAATTTTGTAGAATCGTCGTGATGGCGCGCATCATGCTAGCAATCAGCATGTTGTGAGACGCTTCAGAGATGATGAGATGGAACTCGCGGTCGATCTTAGTCATTTCTTCTTCCGTTTCAGCGGCTTTAAGTCTCGCTATGATTTCTTCAAGTCTAACCTTTTGTTCATCTGAAATCCTAAGTGCTGCAAGCTTTGCCGCTTCACTTTCAATAATATCTCTGATTTCTAATATATCCTCAAACTTACCATTGTTCAGTTTAAACATGAGAGAAATTGGCTCAAGCCAGTTATCACCCTTGTAATTTCCTATGAAATTGCCTTCACCTTGACGGCTTTCCACAATCCCTAAAATTTCAAGGCTGCGAATCGCTTCCCTGATGGATGTCCGCGATGCCCCCATTTGCTCAGATAGTTCCCTTTCAGATGGCAGCCTGTCGCCAATTTGTAATTCGCCATTTATGATCATGTTTTGAACCTGCTCTATGACAAGTTCATACACCTTTTTATTTTTAACGGGTTGAAACATAGACACCCCTAATAACTTATTTTTTTACTCTATGTTCATTATAAGCGTTCTTTGCTTAATTTTCAATCCTTGGCTCACCTTATAAAGTCGTATGAATTTCAACTAGCCAAAATGATGGATTTAGTGCTAAAATAAGTAGATTAAATCGTAAAGGAGACCACTTATGTTTGAAATGTTCATTAAATCCATCCACATCGATGACGCAAAACGCATCGTCGTAAACGTACAGGAATCAATCGCAGAGCACTTTTTAAGTGAGGATTCTAGAAAAATGCTTAAAGAAATGACTTCGAAAGCCCTTGGTGCAGATTTTATTAAACTTGAAGCGGCAAAGACGAGCTTTAGAGTTACAGTGGCTGAAGGGACTGAAGAGGCGAGCAAAGTGAAGATCGAAGAAGAAATAAAAAAGACGATCGATATGGCCATGTCATTCATGTCGCAAGGCGAAAAATAGTCTATTGACAAGAGCTACTAAATTGATATAATTTGTCTATGAGTTTAAGGGAGTAACTGGCAGGCACACGCCTGTATCAAGAATCGTCAACACGGCGAAAGCCCGGTTTTTGGTTTGAATGGTGAGACTTATACTGCAACTGCAGTATGGGTCTTTTTTTGTGCCCAAGTTCAAATGACTTAAATATGGAGGGGACCATGGAACAATTCGCTCAGCTCTTCGAAGGCGTTTTAGCTTTCAAGTGGCAATTTCTGATTATGTATGCGATTGGCGGTATTTTAATTTACCTCGCAATTGCGAAAGACTACGAACCGATGCTGCTTCTACCGATTGGGTTTGGTGCAATATTGGTCAATTTACCGATGGGTACAGTGTGGGAGCATGACGGTGTACCTGGCGTGCTTCAAATTTTTTACAACATGGGGATATTAACTGAGATTTTCCCTGTACTGATTTTCGTCGCTGTTGGTGCAATGATTGACTTCTCACCACTGCTGAAAATGCCAAAAATGCTCTTTTTCGGTGCAGCGGCTCAGTTTGGAATTTTTTCGACGACGCTTCTTGCACTTTACCTAAATACACTCTTTCCAGAGCTTGGTTTTGACCTAAAAACCGCTTCAGCAATCGGGATCATAGGTGCTGCCGATGGGCCAACCGCTATTTATGTTGCATCAAAGTTCGCTAAAGAATGGATCGGCCCAATCTCTGTGGCTGCCTATTCCTACATGGCTTTGGTGCCTGTCATACAGCCACCGGTCATCAGACTTCTGACGACACGAAACGAGCGTTTAATTCGAATGGACTACCATGATAAAAAAGTTTCAAAAATTGTGCTGGTTTTATTTCCGATTCTCATCACAGTTATTTCAGGCATCGTTGCACCGATCAGCACACCTTTGGTTGGACTTCTCATGTTTGGGAACCTAATTCGTGAATCCGGTGTGCTTGAGCGCCTTTCTAAAGCAGCCCAAAACGAGCTCGCGAATCTCGTTACCCTTTTACTGGGAATCACCATTGGGTCAACCATGCACTTTGAGCAGTTCCTCAATTATAAAACGATATTAATCATGGCCATGGGACTTTTGGCATTTGTGTTCGATACTGCAGGTGGCGTGTTATTTGCTAAACTCATCAATCTCTTCTCGAAGCAAAAAGTCAACCCGATGGTCGGCGCAGCTGGCATATCCGCATTTCCAATGTCCGCACGTATCGTTCAGAAAATGGCTACCGCAGAAGACCCACACAACTTTATCCTGATGCAAGCTGTAAGTGCCAACGTTGCAGGTCAACTCGGCTCAATTATTGCAGGCGGTATGATCTTGGCTCTTGTGCCTTGGTTATTGACACTTTAGTTACCTGTGAACAATTTAGGAGGATTATCAATGAGTGATTTTACGTTAGGCCTTCAATTAATGGGCCTTGGTCTCGTAGGTGTGTTTTCAGTACTGATCTTTTTTTATGGTACGATCACGCTGATTATGAAATTGTTTCCACATAAGAGCTAAGATGGGATGAGTGGTGGTGTGCTAAGGATGCTCATGCCTATGATGCATGTCTGGAAGGTGCGCATGTTCATGCTCTTGCTGTTCATGACTGTGTTCATGTGAATGCTCACCCGCTATTTCGTTTTCATGCACATGATTGTGATGTCCATCATGATGATTGTGTTTATGTTCATGTGTTGTTTGAACATGCAGATGCTTATGTCCATGGTTTTCTGTCACCGCAAAATAGGTTCCAACCAACATGACCACTAGTGCCATCGAAAAAGTCGGCGTTAGTGGTTCTTTTAATAAAATCCAAGAAACGAACACACCAATAAAGGGCGCCGCAGCGTAATAAGCGCTAGTCCTTGCTGCACCAAGTTCTCTTTGAGCACGGATATACAAATAAATGCTCAACCCATATGCAACGAAACCTAACAATAAGGTCAAACTGATATAAAGAAAATTAAACCGAAGTTCTCGCGCAAAAACCGTTATGATGAGCGCGCCAATACCTGATCCGAAACCTTTGACGACGACGATTTGAAGTGG
Organism: Clostridiales bacterium UBA8960; assembly: GCA_003482695.1. Lineage (GTDB taxonomy): Bacteria > Bacillota > Clostridia > Peptostreptococcales > Acidaminobacteraceae > Fusibacter_C. The sequence goes on along the minus strand of DMYC01000359.1, from coordinate 3,673 downwards.
GTCTTTCAGAGATAGCATTCTGGTGCAATTGTTCTCAAACCCCCATGATACACTGGCCAAGAGGACAAATATGGATCCGACTGAAAGCGATAGGTTTCTGATATCCGATATGGACAGCATCATACTCGAAAGTGTAATCAAAAGGATAGCGATCCACATTCTCCGACCGATAGATTCTTTGAATATGAAGAGCGCAATTATTGCGGTAGCGACGATCTCAAAATTGTTGAGTAAAGACACATTTGAGGACGTCGTCAGCGTTAGGCCGATCATCAAAAAGATGGGTGCGACAATATCTAGTGCGATCATGCCGATGACAAATGGCAGTTCCCTTTTCGTCATACGTGCTTCTATGCGTTCTTTTTTCGACATTGCCCTAATCAAATTGACGATGAACATCCCGATTCCTGCGCCTAAATAGAGTAGCGCAGCCATCATCGTGGGCGGTATCTCAACAACAAGCACTTTTGATGCTGGTGCACTTATGCCGTATAGAAGTGCGGCAACTACTGCATAACTTATGGCTTTTGAGTTATGGTACCGGGTTCGTTTACTCATTTCATCTCCTTATCCCCCGTCGGGGGTTAGCTTGATTATACCACAATATGATGAATCGAAAAGGAAAATGATGCACAAATGCAACACACCTGAGCCGATGGTCATGCCATCAAGTATTGATTAGCCTCAAAGCGTTCGTAGCGCATATGAAAAGCCCTAAGTTATCATAAACTTAGGGCTTGAGTTTTGGTACCGGGTTCGTTTACTCCACCACTCAACCAATCTTACTTGACCATCTCAAACTCGAATCTAAAATGCTTCTTTTCACCCTCAATCGGCCAATACATGCCAAGTGAAGGCGTGGCATAATAGCCTGAAATTTCTGTACTGTATTTCACAGAAACACCTTGAATATTTGCCTCAATGCCATTTGGGCCAAAATCTGTCATTAAGTTTACCATCTCATTTATATCGTTTAGTACTGAAAGTCCGCTCTTTTGTGCGCCAACGAACGATAACACAGAAAGGATCATCTCATTTTGATATGTCGGCAACATCCCTTCGTAATTTGTGTGCTCGACTGAAAAACGCAAACCTGTCATGATGCCATCCGTTTCGGCAAACCTGAATTCAGGCAGATCGAAATCACTTCCAGCTATAATTACAGTGCCGTCGTATTCACGCTTTACCCACCTACCAGATTCATCTAACATATGCTGTTTGTCTATTTTAAAATAAGATGATAAACGATTGTAATTTTCGCTAAAAGCCGCGACCGTAATATCTCCACGATGTTTTGGCAAACCCGCCATTTTTAATGAATAAACAAGTACGATAAACAGCATGATATTGGCGACGACATATATAGCCGTTCGCCATTTTTTTTCATCTTTTAGCACAAGCGCTGATTCGTGTTCCCAATCGAGTATCTCGCCTTCTTTGCAAGCGTTGTAGCACTTCCATTGTCTAACTAAATTATAAATGGGAATGCAAAACCCAAAGCCACTCCAAAAGACAGTCCAAGTTCTTGAAAAACCCTCAGAAACGGATAAAAATTTGCCGTCATGGTCGACGACTTCAAGTCCAAGTATCCATTTTCCAGGGGTCGTGCCTAGAAACGCAAGCAAAAAGGGTTCTATGAGCAGCATCATCAAAAATGCGACAAAAGTGTCCATCAGCGATGCCGCTGGCACTCGTCCAGCTACGTTGACGTTCATGACATAACTTAGGAAGATTGCCCATAACGTGCTATATATGAACAGATCTAAGTTTCTTGCGAAAAAACGTCGCCATGGGGATCTAACCTTTTCAGTGAAGTGCTGTGGATCATATGTATGCATTGTCATAATAAAGCCTCCTCTTGTGATAACTTAATACTATATGAATAAACGCGAAATGAAAAGGCTTATTCGCTTTTGAGTTATGGTACCGGGTTCCGCTACTCATGAAAAGGCTTATTCGCTTTTTGTGGGGAATACAAATAACAAGTGTTATTATATAATTCTTTTAAGGAGGTAGTCACATGAATCAAGCACAAATCGGTAAATTCATCGCTGAACTCAGAAAAGAACAGAATATGACACAAGTCGAATTAGGTGACCGGCTCGGCGTAACGAACAAAACCGTCTCAAGATGGGAAAATGGCAATTATATGCCTGATTTATCCATAATAAACGCGTTGTGTGCCTTATTTGATATTACAGTAAATGAACTATTCAGCGGCACTAGGATTAGTGATTCTAATTTTAAAGCATCTGCAGATCAGAATCTACTTTTAGTTCTGAGCGACATGAAGTTCATCAAAAAACAGAAAAAACTTTTCGATTTTTTGAGCGGTTCAGGTACAGGCATTTTGTTGTCCACATTTTATTCGCCTGATTCCATTCGACGCACCATCGCAATGTTGGTTGGTCTCGCTATGATCTTTTTAAGTTGGTATTTCAAATCTCAGTATGATAAGCGTATTCTTCAGACACTGGATGTGTTGAGCGATCAACATGAGTAGTGAAAGAAGCCCCTGTTTCCAAGGTGTTTATGGATTCAGGGGTTTCGTCTTACATTTCAACGCGTATCGAACCTATCTCGGCTGTATTGCCTTGATAAGTTTTTTGTTGTGTCAACATAACGAGTCAAAAAGACTGACCCCCTGACTCACCCGAATAGTATCCAAATAAACGGCTCCAAACTCACAACTTATTTTCAGGCACAGTTTTGTTGGCCCTTTGAGTTATGGTACCGGGTTCATTTACTCTCGAGCCTTGGTGTCAAGCTTTTTTATTATTAGTCCATCACTTTATAGCATAAAACTTTTTTAGGGCAAACGTCCACGCATTCACCACATAATATGCAGTCTAATGACTTGATTTTCCCTTCAGTCAACTCACTGCTGACATAAATACTCATAGGACAAATTTTATCGCATTTTTACAATGAATACATTTTTCGATTTTAGTTGCGATTTTTATTTGTGGTCTGTGAAGCATTCTTCCAACTTTTGTTCCCGCAACTAAAAATGGTGACATCCAACAAATTGAATGACATGCACCTCTTTTTCCTATAAACAGCGTCAAAGCAAAAAAAGAAAAGAGGACAATATAATAAATGATATATTTCAACGGTTGGTCAACAGATATACCTGTCTCTGTCAAATGGAGCGGACTAATTTGATTCACACCACCTGCAAAAACAAATCCTACGATTAAGACCCCAAACCAAACCAAAAATATACTATATCGAATCATTTTTAATCGCTTAACAGATACGTTTTTATTATTGACTGTCATGCCCAACTCACTTAGACCCGCTATAGGACAAACCCAGGCACACCAACTGCGTCCTAAAAAGGTTGCAGTTAAAAACATAGCTATAAATAACAACACACTTCCTGCAACAATACCTTGGAAAGCGCCATCTACAGAAACATAGGGCGAAAAAAAATTGAGTGTGATTGGAAAAAGCAGTAGCGAAATATAGATGATTATTTTTCTCGTTTTTTGTCTCATTTTCTTAACCTCTCAATGTTATGAGGTACCGGGCACCTTTGCTCATTCGTATAGTTTAATACTATATGATAAATTCCAAAATGAAAAGACAAACGTGGTTATATTACTTGACGTAAACAAATAAAAAGCGTACAATTAAGTTAGTTTAACTAACTAACTTAATTTGTGGATAG
>DMYC01000016.1 GCA_003482695.1 Clostridiales bacterium UBA8960 | reverse complement strand
TGCCTGAACAAAACGCCCGTGCAGAGTTAGGAAACAATGGAGATGGATTTATTGCACTTGCTGACTCAGGAAATATTGCTGGTAATGGTTACTTGATCTCTTTTGTTAATAGCACAACAACAGAGGGAATCGAAGTTAACCATATTTCAAAGACAATTGTTGTAACTGAAAATATACCTGTATTCCCAAATCCAACACCACTCGGTCTAACCAGTCCAAATGCTTTGCCAGTTACAGTGACTGGTACGGGCGTTAACTTCACCTTCGATGGAAACTGGCTGGGAATATTTGTGAATCCAACAGCCGCTCATACTTATGGTGGGGCTCTAGCGACATCCGACTCATATACAGTCAATTTTAGCTCTGCGTCAGGAGGTTCTGTCGATGTAACAGGGCTTGCTTCAAATGCAACGTCTGTGAATGGCACAGGTGCATACTCTGGGTTCTCGCTCACCCTTGATGGGGGACTTTCCGATGGTCAAACTAACACAATTACTCTGGAGGTGACTACTGCCATTGCAGCCACTTTTGCTGGTGGTGTGACCGTGGCTGCTTCAGTCCAATCCGGCCTGAATATCTTCACGCAGGCTACGGCTAGCGAGGCAATCACTATCATCAACAACGCCATCGTCAAGGTTTCTGGAGAGCGGTCCGAGTTAGGCGCAGTACAAAACAGATTGGAGTACACCATCAAGAACCTAGATACATCCGCTGAGAACCTTCAAGCTTCTGAAAGCCGCATTCGCGACGTAGATATGTCCAAAGAAATGATGAATTTCACTAAAAATAACATCCTGCAACAGGCTGCACAGGCCATGCTGGCTCAGGCCAACCAATCACCACAGGGTGTTTTGCAACTGCTCAGTTAATTCTAATCGCTTTAACACTTGCACCTGAATTTTCCGAAGTCTTTTCCTAACCTCATCATGCTTTACATAAAAAAGGGATCTGTTCAGTAGATCCCTTTTACACGCTCACTAAACTAGATTGAAGATTGCTTTTTATGTCATCACCATGATACCACTTATCTTTCTTTTATCATCAATATTTCAGTTACATTTTCAGTATAAAACCCCTCTATTTCACATAATCTCTTATAACCAACCTTCTCATACAATTTCACAGCTCTAGAATTCCAAGTCCCAACAAGCAATAAAATTTTCTTATATTCAGGGACGATTACTTCTTCAAAATAACTCAGCAGTTGCTTTCCATAACCTTTTCCTCTCTCATCGGTTGCTACTGTGATTATATGAATATATGGATGAAAACCGAATGCACCTTCCAGCTTGTAACTTAAAACAGCTACACATCTCTTGTTAACATCCTCGCCTATCACGATACACTCATGCTCGATCTCACTTCTGACCATCCGCTCGATTTTCTCTTTATCATGCTTAAAATAAATGGTCCCTAAATCAGAGCCATCAATAATTGATACGATTGCTTCAACATCTTGTATGATCGGTTTTCTTATGTTCATAATTAAGCTCCTTCTTTTATCACGATTAATCATATAATATATCTGTTACCATAATAACAAGATATTATTAGATTTCCATTAAGAAAGTCGCATGATGCATAAAAATAATTGAAAGTTGACAAGTACAAAACAGAAGCGTATTATATGAATATAAATATAAAATATTCATTTTAGTCCAAGTGAGGTGCTTATGCCTAATATCTACACCGATGAAGTAAAATTAAATATAAAAACAGACCTCATGAACGAAGCGCGCCATGTCATCATAAGGGATGGGTATAATAAGCTACGTATTGAAAATCTGACAAAAAAAGTGGGTATTGCACAAGGAACGTTTTACCACTTTTTCAAGACCAAAGAAGCCTTGATTTTAGAAATGGCGCTATCATATCAACACGATGTGGATGCGCATGTTAAGGAATTGATTGCGCATAATGGATTTATCACATCCGACGACTTTACACGGATTTATCAAAACATGTTTCTTAGTGATGAAAACAACATCTTTCGTTACTTAAGGCGCGCCGATATTGAACACTTGATCTCTAGACTTTCTGTTGATATCGCTCAACTTTACGAAGCAAGTCAAGCCACGATGGACTTTGTATTGACCAACCTAAAAAATCCACGTAAGGACGTGGATAAAGAATTGATTTTTAACCTGATTCAGCTTCTTAATCTTACGATAGAGAACAAAGATTTGTTGATCAAAAATGCACTTGAAAAAACGGTAACCGCAATCATTCATCAGATGGTATCCGAGATTTTCGAGTCACAGGAAACGGAGGAAAATCATGCAATTTAAAACATTTGGAAACGAAAAAAAACCACCTATCCTCTTACTTCATGGCGGCGGTCTGTCTTGGTGGTCTTGGGAACCCGTCATAACACTTTTAGAACATGATTTTTATATTCATGCGGTCATCCTCGATGGTCATGGTGACGATTATTTAACGACTTTCACGGGAATAGAGCAGGCTGCAGATCATATCTTATCATATATCGACACCTACTTGGAAGGCTCTGTGCATCTAATTTGCGGCCTTTCAATTGGTGCGCAGATTGCATTGGAACTCTTATCAAGAAGAGAAAATATCACCTCATATGCGGTAATCGAAAGCGCTCTGGTTATGCCGATCAAAGGAATCACAACTCTGGCGGTGCCAACCTATACGCTCATGTACGGTCTGATCAAGCAAAAATGGTTTTCTAGGCTTCAAGCCAAATC
>DMYC01000047.1 GCA_003482695.1 Clostridiales bacterium UBA8960 | reverse complement strand
TCTGTGAACACAGCGACCTATTTGAATCTTGGGGTACTAAATAACAAAATATATTTTGAAGGTAAATAATGACTTAAATAAAGCTGACTCGCCCAATATGGAGAGTCAGCTTTTTTATTTTTTATAAGACCATAATTTCAGTAGATGCTTCTTCGCCATTTTCAAGTGACACTTTGACGATAGCCTTGCCTCGTGTCCCAGCCGTTTTAATCCAGAATGCTCTAGCACCTCCAATTAAACTAAATTCACTCGGCCCAATGACTTCAATCGGTCCGATAACATCGACTTTTGCTATTAAATTTGCGTAGTGAAGCGTCGCATCAAAAGCGTCGGTATATTTAACGACGACTCTGGTTACATCATAGGTATCGCCTTCCATGAGTTCAGTTTGATCCATATTTATGGACAGCATCGCCCTTGCATTTGCATCTTTTCTTATCGTTTGGCAAAGTTGATTTTCCTTATAACCTTCATATTTGAAAACGGTAGACTTTTCTCCCCAGCTTGCGATGTATTTGCCATATAAGAGAGCTGCGTCGGAAAAACGCATTTTATACTTGATAAACAAAATAGCCATTTGAAGTTTATAGATTAAGGGCACTTTGCTTCCATGCTCGACAAATTTGAGTAGAATTTTCTTGATGATGGCTGCATCATGAGCAGAAAAACGTTCGTTTTCGGCAATTAGATTTCCAATCAGATCATCGATGACAATAGGGGGGTGAGGCAAATGACCAAAGTTGTCCCAATCGGGTTTAAAAGTGCCAATCAGATGATCGTTCTTATAAACTCTAATGAAATCACAGTTTGTGAAAACGAAGATCTTTCCCAGTACCGAAGCGTCAAAATCGCCGACAAACATGCTTGAAAGAACTTGCATATAAGGTGTGTTGTCAGTTTGCGATGCATATACGGCAGCTGCGTATTTTGGAATTCTAAACATGTCCAGAACACCATGATAACAAATATGGTCACCGGATCCGAAATCCTTATGCGTATTATAATCTGACATGCACCAACCGATTGCACCGCTTATTTCGTTTGTCGCGTAGGCCGTTTCAAGGACTCGGGCATGCCTCAGTGCGTGCTCGATGCGCCTTGACTCCGAGTCGAAGGACTTCGTGGGAAACATATGGCCATTGTGTTCGGTAACAAGGTAAGGCATCTTTGTTTTGGTAATGCGCTTAGGCATCTCAAGTGCGATGTTGTCACCACGGTGGATAAAATCATTATACGTGTATATATCTTCAAAAATATGGCTACCGGCGAAATTTCGAACGCCGCCTGTTGCACGTGTTTTATCAAGTGCATGTGCCACCTGATTCGTTTGTTCATATAGAGCATCCGAATCGGGTGATTCATTGATGCGTACACCCCAAACGACGATGGACGGGTGATTGAAGTCACGCATAATCATTTCCTTGACATTTTCTATGGCAACAGCCTGCCATGATTCATCACCAATATGTTGCCAACCAGGAATTTCGTTAAAGACGAGAAGTCCAATTTCATCACACCTGTCCAAAAAGTGTCTAGAAGGAGGATAGTGTGACGATCTTACGATATTGCAACCGAGATCGTATTTAAGCAAATCCGCATCTTTGAACTGCGCGCTTTTCGGCATAGCATAACCCACATAAGGGTATGCTTGATGTCGATTCAACCCGCGCAGTTTTATCTTCGTGCCATTTAGATAGAATCCATCCACTTTAAAAGTGGCCGTTCTAAAGCCAAATCGGGTTTCCAAAGAATCGATCGGCTCGTTTGAATCTGATGAATCATCAAACAACTTAAGCACCATTCGGTATAGATTTGGCGTTTCAATATTCCAAGGTCTTACGGCACCGAGGTCGACAAATTCTATGCGCAAAGGCATTTGCGCATCATATGGGCGCGATTCTTCCATAATGAGCCGCTGTCCATCATAAAGCGATGCAATGATGCGGTGGTGACCCGTGACGAGATGGTGTGCTTCAAAGGATACATGCGCCTCAAAATCACCTCTTTGATTTATTGGTGTTTCAATTCTAAGGTGATCCAAATGGCTTTCTGATTTGAGTATGAGTTCAACTTCACGATATATCCCTCCATAAGTCAAATAGTCTATAACAAAACCAAAGGGTGGGATATCCGCTCTTTCCGTAGAGTCAACATGAACCACCAGCCAGTTATCATCTGGTTGCATCGCAGATGTGATGTCAAATGTGAAAGGCGTATATCCTCCTTTGTGGTCTCCAATTCGAATCCCGTTCACAAAAATTTCGGCATAAGTCATCACACCTTCAAAATGAAGGCACACCACTTTTTTTTGCGCATAGTCGATAGAGGGGAGTTTACGCATGTAACAACTATGAAATTGATAAGTGGATTCATCAAAATAATGAAGCGGCAACTCGACATTCGTATGAGGCAATCTGACTTGGGAAAAATGTGTATCCGGTTGGCGCATCGTGATGTCCGTTTCATGAAATGAAGGTTTATAAAACCACTCGTCGTTTAGTGCAATAATTCTTCGCATCACGTCCTCCTATTCTCTTAAATCAAGTTCACCAACAATTTGATTATAGAACTCAGCATCGATTTTATATCGTTTCATATAGACGATGAGGCTTAATATGAGTCCAAATATGGGTACGAGGAACATTAATACACGCATTCCAGCTAGTGTGGTTGCAGTTTGTAAAATATCTGGAACGAAACCGATGATGCTTAATCCTAAACCGACGATAAACGCACTCACAGCAGAGGCAAGCTTGACGACGAACGTTTGCACACTAAAGACGATGCTTTCACTTCGAATGCCAAGTTTCCACTCTCCATACTCAACTGTATCTGCAAGCATTGCAGTCGTTAGAATATTCATAAGCCCCAACCCTACAAAAATAAAGAAGCCACTTACAAAAAGAAATGGAATGGAGAAAAAGTCGAATTGACCCGCTGAAAAAAGACCGAGATAACCCAAAATGGATACACTGACACCTGATATGAAAATTTGTTTTCTGGACATTTTCTTACTGAACAAGGGAAAACACATCATCGCCATTATTTGAGCGAGACCTGCGACTGCGGCAAAAACGCTGTATAACACTTCATTTTTCACATCGTATTTAAAGAAATAAATGCCAAGCGTCGTCGTGATGTACGTTGAAACATTGAACAAGACCACCGTCACCATGACCACCATCAGTTGATCGTTGGATAAGAGCAACTTAAATAACCCTTTTATGGATACTTTATCTTGTTCAACGGTGACATGCTCTTTTACGTTTTTCACAGTTAAGGACATGAGTAGGACAAACAAAACAGCGATGATGATGCCGATCAAACTATATCCTGTACGGTCGTTGCCTTGCCCCAATAGTTTAGCGAGTGGGACTGTGGCAACGGTGACAACTGTAAATCCGATACCGGCGCAGACACGTGCGATGACTGCGATGTTTTCACGTTCCTTTTGCACAATTGATAAAGCTGGAATCATCGACCAGTATGGAATATCCATTAAGGTATAAGTGACGCCCCATAATATATATAGTATGCTAACATAAATTTTCAGCATCGGCATTGAAAGATCAGGTGCTGAAAACAACAAAACGATAACCACAGCATTTAGAACAGTACCTATTAAAATCCATGGTCTGAACTTGCCGAACTTAGAACGGGTATTCTCAACGACCATCCCCATGATCGGATCGTTAAGCGCATCAAACGCACGCGCAAACAAGAACAATGTGCCTAAAAATAGCGCATTAATACCTAGAATATCGTTCAAAAAAAACAGGACGTAGCCTGCCACGAATCCGTAAACCAAATCTTTTCCGAGTGCCCCAGCACCATAGTAAAACTTTTCTTTCTTATCCATAGTTCCCCCCAAGACTTATTTTCTTTTTAACCCGTTAAACAAATATTCAATGCAAACCCTCATGCGTTTCTCAGGATCGTCATCTTCTGTCAATAATAGCTGTTTATACAAACCTAGAAAAATCGTTTTAAATATGTCGTGGGGGATCGGCACCACAAAAGATTCATCGATGCAAGTGTCCAGAAGGTTGAAGGTCGCCTCCCAGTTGGTTTCAAGTTGCCTTTCAAGTTTATCATATAGTGCTGAATAGGTCGCTTTTAAAGCAGGAATATGGCTGTAGTTGAAGCGTTCATAATCGGGATAGACCGACAATACGCCGATTAATCGATCTAAAGAACTTAAAGTAACATCGCCAATAATGCTTTGCTCTTTTAATTTGATTTCCATAAACAAATGGTCAATAATCCCACCTATGAGCTGTTCTTTATTTTTATACCACTTATAGATTGTCTTTTTGCTAATTTTAAGATCAGTTGCAACATCATCAAGTTTAAAACAAACGCCATCCAAATTGAAACGCATTATTGCATGATGCATAATTTCTTTTTCCATAATACCTCCAGAATCATCGTCAACGGAAACTCAGTTTTCGTTTTCAGTTTCCATATTATCAGAAAATTCTGTCAGACACAAGTGTAAAGTAAAGATTAGATTAGAATGATGTAAGAAAATATTAAGAGAATACTAAACTTACTCGTGTGGATGAAACGTGGAAAGTTGATTATAGTTGTATTAGAAGAGTAGGTGATAACATGTTGAGTTTCAAACTCCGAGAATTGAATGAAGACGAAATTGTGAGACGTCTTAAAACCGTCTTGGAAGCGTGTGATGCGGATGAACTCAAGTCCAAGAAATTTGTAGGGTTGCTCAATGACCATATTCCGTATCAACAGGGGCTAAAGTTAAGGCTAGAGTTGATTGCAAAAAATGGCTATATCGAAGAAATGCAAAAATTGAAACGTTCGAGTGACACATCGGTAAGAACGGAGAAAATGGCACTTCAGTTTTCGAAGGCGTTTGGGTTTGTCTATGAAGAGAGCTATGCATCATTCAACATATTGGCAAAGGCGATGTCCCTTAATCCGGCTGCACCACAAGGTGCATCACTTAAAATCGTGAACGCTGTACAAAGTGGCCAAGGCAATTTTTCTAAAAAACATCTTCCAGAAGAAAAAAACAACACAAATAGAGTAAAGAACATAAAACCGGTACAAACTCAAATAAGGAAGCGGTTCATCAGAAACAAGGCAAATTTGATTTTATATCTCATTTATTTGTTGATCATACCCATCGGTTTCTATGTTCTTCAAAACTATTTTGGAAACGTTGAGCAGACCAAGTTATTGCTCGGCACAATATTCACGTATCCAGTTTATGTGAATGAATGGTTTGTCGGAACGCTCATCGCGACTGGCGTAGTCATCGTTTTACCATATGCGGTAAAATGGACTTTTAAAATGAACTTACTGGGATTTTATCCTCTCGTGATGTTGCTCGTTCAAGCATTGCTGTTTTCAGTTCAGCCAAACTTACCGCAGTTTTATGCACTGGGTCAAATCGCACTTGGCATTGTTATGTTGACGTCATTTGCGATAATAGCCTTTTACAGTATGAGACTTCCCAAAGGGGCTTATGAATACACGGCATATCGGGCGATTGTGCCCTATTATCTGTCAGGGGCAATTTGGCTTGCGGGCCAATATGTGCTTTATGCAAATCTAATGTGATAAAAGGAGGTCGACATGTCGGATCTATTAAAGAACGGTGAAACCGTTTCGTCATTTGAAAGGCGATTTAGAGTATTAAAAGAAATCGGTGGTGGAGGACAAGGTAATGTCTATTTAGTCTCAGAAGGGGACTCGATGTACGCACTCAAGTGGTATAATCAAACCTCTTCCACAGCTGATCAGTTTAGAGCAATAGAAATGTTGATTGAGAAAGGGGCACCAAGTGATAAGTTCATTTGGCCGCTCGCCATCGTCGAAGGAGAATCGAAGGATAACTTTGGATATATCATGCCACTAATTGATACGAAACGCTATACGAAGCTTGCGCATTTTTTTGGAGGCGAAGTAAAAGTCAAGCGATTCGAACCCATTATTGATGCATGTATCCGCATGGCACACGGTTTCAATGAACTTCACCTTAGCGGGCTGTGCTACAGAGACATCTCTTTTGGCAATTTGTTTGTCGATTTTGAGACGGGTGATGTGCTTATATGTGATAATGACAACGTCACTTTTGATAGCCTTGAAAAAGCGGAAGATATTTGGGGAACACATGGGTTTATGGCGCCTGAAGTCGTTAGAGGAGAAGTGCCTCCGAGTTCTCAGACCGATTTATTTTCACTTGCGGTCGTCATTTTCAGAATGCTTCATTTACAGCATCCGCTTCAGGGGAAGCGGGAATACGATATTGAAATTGCGGATTACGAAGCGCTAGTGGATTTGTATGGTGTCAATCCAGTTTTTATCTACGATCCTGTGGATGAGACGAATCGACCTGTTAAGGGCAAAAAAGATATTGCGGATGCGTACTGGCCTTATTATCCTGATTTTATCAGAAAACGATTCATTGAGGCGTTTACAGTGGGGCTTCAAGATTCGAACCATCGTGTTCGTGAAAGTATATGGATTCAGGATCTCTCAAGGTTGAGAGCTTCGTTAATGTACTGCTATGATTGCGGAGAACAACTATTCTATGATAAAGCAAATATAAATCATCCTGCACATTGTCCAAAATGTAAAAAATCGATCTCGACATTGCCGCCAAGAATGCGTATAGGTGATCGCGTCATGATATTGAGCCATGATACGACACTTTTCACAAGTCAAATAAAGGACAGCAATATCATGGATTATGATTCACCGTACCTGAAAGTGGAAGTTCACCCAAGACATCCTGATGTTTGGGGCATTAAAAATCTATCGGATGAAACGTGGCGTTATCAGAATAAAGAGGGCGACATGAAAGAAATTTATAAAGAGGGTGTCATTCCGATCAAAGAGGGTCTGGAAGTCTACCTTGGCGATTTGGTCGCCAATTTGAGAATAGGCATAAAACGCGAGAATAAGTCAGCTCAAGCTGAGAAATAGGAGGAAGTTATGACGATTGAAAGAGATGGTAAAATGGGAAACAGAGATTTGCATTTATTCTTCATCATAGACGCATCGGATTCGATGAGTTATGGTGGTAAAGTTGAGACGCTTAATAATGCAATACGAGAGGCAATACCTCATATCCGGGCAATTGCGAGAGAGGCGGAAGGCTCAACTAAAGTACATGCGTTATCATTTTCCACAGGTGCGAGATGGCTGAAAAAAAATGTCGACATCAGAGATTTCACTTGGGATAACATCAGTACAAAAGGCGTTACAGATATGGGGAGAGGTTTTGAGATGCTTGCAGAAAAATTGACGAGCGACTTCCAAGGCGAAAGAGGCTACCAGCCGGTTATGATTCTTCTATCAGATGGTATGCCAACCGACGACTATGAAGCTGGACTCAAAAAGCTGAAAGCGACAAAATGGGGCGGAAAAGCGATACGAATTTCCATCGCCATTGGCTCTGAAACAGATGTAGATGTGCTTCAAGAATTTATAGGGGACAGTTTTCGAGGTGAGTTAAAACCCCTTAAAGCCAAAAATGCTTCTGAACTAAAAAACTACATTAGATGGGCTTCAACGGCTGCTACCAATGCGTCCATCAATCCGATGAAAGGGATGTTGCCACCGCCACCAACTATGGAAACGGATCTTGTCGTCGAGGAGATCGATTGGTGATGAATACGCTATTTAAACCATATGGTGCGTCGGTGATAGGGCCGACGCACCTTAAAAAAAACAAACCCAATCAAGATGCGTTTGGGTATGAGAACTTGAATAACGGCATACAAATCATAGCGGTCAGTGACGGCCATGGCGGTGAACTTCATTGTCACAGCGAGCGGGGTTCAAAAATAGCCGTTGATGTGGCTTTATCTCTATGTAAAGCATACTTTATGAACTGGGATGCATCAACACCTATCGAAAGCATAGAATTTGATCTCGATGAAAATTTGGCTATGGCGATTCACGAAGCATGGCTACAGAGAATACAGCTAGAAGCCGAATTTGAAGACAAAACGCAGTTCGGTTGCACTTTGCTTGTTGCGATTCGCACGGAGAATAGGCTTTTTTTTCTTCAGTTGGGTGATGGAAAAATCGCCACCATTTATGAAGATGGGGTCGTGTATTTTCCAATTCCTAAAGATGATTATGCTTCGACGCATTTGACAAATTCACTTGCACAAGATAGGGCTTGGCTCTTTATGAAAAGTTTCAGCATGGCGCTGGAGGAAAGCATCCATATGGTTGTGCTTGCCACAGATGGCGTGGAGAACGCTTATCCTTATGATTATTATGATGATGCGAACTTTTATCTAAACCTTGCAAAACTGGATGACATCGAACAAAAGCTGCCAGAAATGTTGCTTAATGTGGCTTGCTTTTCTAAAGATGATTGTACCGTCGTACTCTGGAAAAACGTAAAAAACGTCATGCTTGACGAAATGACATTAAAGGCAGATCCAAATGAACTTGTTGTATGGACGGGTGAGAATCCTTTGCCATACAAGACGCTTGGTGCATTATCGGAGACAACATTAAACAAGAAAATCGAAATGGCGATTTTGATGGTTGAGGCATTTAAGCGTAATGCATGGCTTGTGCCAAGGCATTTGACACTTAAGAGAATGGTTTATGACACAGAGGATCATCTCGTAGATTGGATCGGATCTTCTGAAACGGTCAAACTCACAGATGCCAGATTAAATGAGTGGATCGTACAATGGATCGGCGATTCAGTGGATGGCTTAACATGTGAGAATGCTAAAGACAGGTTGATGAATTTACAGATTAAACTTAGATATGATTATGGGGAGCAGTTTTTTTATTACTCAGATGGAACTGAGGATCATAAATTGACTTTGGAAACGTCCATAGGCCGATTTGAAACGTTTCACAATTCGAGTTTGCATCTGCACCAAATGATGGTGCTGTTTGGCGATCACAACCCTCTCGTCGGATCTGTGACTCAACATGAAAAACATCCAAAAATATGGGGCATTATCAATAAGACGCAACATACATGGCAGGCCTTTGGAAGTGCACAGAATGAAATACCACCTGGAAAAACACTGACTTTAAAGCACGGTGTGACCTTTTTTGCATTTGGACTACCCATCCGAATTATAATGAAATAAGAAAACTTGTTGAATGCCCAGTTTTAGGTGATTAACAAGTTTTTTTGTGTTTTTTTGAAAATAAGTGATTATTATTATTGAATAAAGGATATCTTGGTATATATATAACAAATCATGTAGAAAGGAGTGGATAAATTGAGAGAAGAAACTGTGGAACGAATATTGGGCGATTTTTTAACCTTGGTGCCGATACTGAACAAAAAACTCTTGAGAGAGAATGAACTTTACAAACTTGATGACCTGTACCCGTCACATGTTCAGATACTATTATTGCTCGCCAAAACAAAACAATTGACCATGTCAGAAATCAGCAGAGAAATTCATGTCATCAATTCAAATTTGACACCTTTAGTGGACAAACTTATCAAATTGGGATATTTGAAGAGACAACCTTCAAAAAAAGACCGCCGTGTTGTCCATATTTCATTGACAGCAAATGGTAAGAAACAAGTCGAAAAACACAAACAGTATGCTGTCGCCTATTTAAAAGAACAGTTTGACGCAATTGAAGACGATAAACTGGAAAAATTGGAAGCGCATTTGAAAGGGATCAATGAGATATTTGATGCATTTATCTAATAGAACTTTAATTTGAAAAAATGAGGGTGCGTGTGTTACGATAAATTAGGATAGTCCTATCCTAATTTTTTTTTGAGGAGTCTAATATGAGCGATCGATTAAAAAAATACGCTGAATTACTAGTAAAAACAGGGATTAATTTAAAAAAAGATCAAATTCTCGTTTTAAGAACACCGATTGAGTGTTCAGAATTTGCAAGAGCGATAGTTGAAGTTGCATTTGATTCAGGCGCCAAAGATGTCGCTGTATTATGGAGCGATGAGGTTGTATCCAAAATCAGATATTTGAAGGGGGCAGATGATCTCTTCGACACAATGCCTTCTTGGCAAAAAGAGTTTTATCTGTCATATGTTAGACAAGATGCTGCTTTTCTTTCTATATCGGCTTCAGATCCAGAAAATTTAAAAGATGTAGACCCAGTTAGAATCCAGAAGTTTTCTAGGGTGTTCAGTTCTGAAGTTGCGGAGTATAGAAAGAGAATGATGAACAATGAAAATGTCGAGTGTGTAGCATCCGTACCTACACCAGCTTGGGCTAAGAAAGTATTTCCAGAATCTGATGAAAAAGAAGCGATGTATAAATTATGGGATGCTATTTATGAAGCGGTCAGAGTGAATGAAGCTGACCCGGTTGCAGCTTGGGAAAGCCATAAACAATCTTTAAAGCGCCGTATGGCAAAGCTAAATGCACTCAATCTGGCTTCATTGCATTACACAAATGGCCTTGGTACAGATCTCCATATAGAGTTGCCTGAGGGACATATTTGGCTCGGCGGATCTGACTTAACACCGGATGGTCATGAGTTTATCGCCAATATGCCAACAGAAGAGGTGTTCACAGCCCCTAAACGGGATGGAGTAAATGGCCGTGTGGTAAGCGCCATGCCACTTAACTTCAATGGAAGTTTGATCGATCGATTTGAGTTGACTTTTGAAAAAGGCAAGGTGGTATCGTATAAAGCGGAAGTTGGATTTGAGCAGCTTAAACGATTGCTTGAGACGGATGAGGGGTCTATGTACTTAGGTGAAGTCGCACTTGTACAGTATGATAGCCCAATATCAAATATGGGTATACTATTTTATAATACATTATTTGATGAAAACGCATCTTGCCATTTAGCACTCGGAAAAGCGTATCCAGTTTGCTTTAAAGGTGGAGAAACGATGGATAGCCAAACGCTACTAGCAAACGGCATCAACGATTCAATTACTCACGAAGATTTCATGGTGGGGACGGAAGATTTAAGCATCGTTGGAATAACGCAGTCAGGAGAGCACATCCAAATCTTCAAGGACGGCAATTTTGTTTTCTAGAAGAGGTCTTATATGGGAAAACAGAAAAAACCACAAAAGTATTACCAAGAAGCATATCGATTTGATCCAGATGAAAATGGCTACATTATTGACGTATCGTTAGATTCTTATGATGATGTCTATGATGAATGGGATCCATCACCCTTTAAGAAAAGGGATATAGAAGATGAGTTCGATGATTTTGTTAGAGATTCATCTTCTGATATTCCACTAAAATACGGTCTAATCATAGAGCTTTATCTTCCGGTTGAAGCGAACAATCCTGTAAAAGAAAAGATGTTGAGAGAAGCATATGACAACTTTTATCGCTTCCAGTTCAGACGCGCAAAAAAGTTGCAACAAGAGATTATACGGAAAGTCGTCAATAATCTTGTTTTATCCATGCTGTTTCTATTCTTGGGTTATTTTTCGTACCCTCAAGGCGAAAATATTGTTTTGTTGATTATGAAAGAAGGCATTTTCATTGGTGGATGGGTATTTCTGTGGGAAGTGTTTACCCTATTGTTTGTCACGTTAAAAGAGCACAACAAAGAAATTAAGATGATTGATCGTTTGATTCATGCAATTTTACGCTTTATATACAAATGAAGAAGAAAGGGGCTCTCTTTATTAAAAGGAGTCCCTTTCATTATTATAAACTTTTGTAATATGTGCATGTTTTGATTTGGATTAGGTATAAATACACTATTAATATTCAAAGGAGTTTTTATGAAAAAAACGATTGTTGTAGCAGGCGCTGCAGGTGAAGGCATCAATACGGTGGAGTCCTTTATAGAAAAAATACTCAAACAACATGGTTATGAAATATTTTCTTATAAGAATTATATGTCTCGAGTACGAGGTGGCTATAATTATTCTACGATCGTTGTGAGTGACGAGGTGGTGTTCGCAACGGTTGAGTCAGCGGATATATTTATTGCGCTAAACAAGGAAGCCTATGAACATTCAAGTAGCCAAATGTCAAATGACGGGCTCTTGATTGCACCGGAAGCCTACCTTACGGAATCTGAAATGAAAAAAGTAATCACATACAATAAAGAGGCACTATTGGCACATACCAAATCGAAGAATGCCTACTCAATGGCAGCAGTGGGCAGTGTGCTTAATATGTTTGGCATTGAAAGGGAATCACTGGAGAAAGTGAGAAACACCAAATGGCCAGAAGATGTCAATATTGAAAATGTAAAAGCGGCTGAATTTGGCTTTGATGCTTCATCAAAACTTCACACACCACCAGAGAAGAAAGAGAGTAGAATGTTGATTGGTGGTAATCAAGCCGTTGCTCTAGGGGCATTGGCAGCCGGAATCAGTTTTTACTGCGCTTATCCGATGGCACCTTCCACAGGTGTGATGACTTTTCTCGCAACCTATGAGA